>NZ_VDHF01000081.1:0-3465 GCF_006228025.1 Testudinibacter crocodili | reverse complement strand
TAACGCCAAAACCACGGCATATGAAGCGAAGAGTATGGTTGCGGGCTTGAAAGACGGCATTGACGGCTTGAACGGCTTAATCGGCAAAAACGGTCAAGACGGCACTAACGGCACCAACGGTAAAGATGGCGCAGCAGGACAAGACGGCTTGAACGGTAAAGACTTGGTGGATAAAAACAATGCCCTGCGTAACGGACAGGCGGGGGCAGTGGTGTACACCGCAGAGGACGGTAAACGTTTGGCACGGGGTGAAGACGGCAAGTTCTATGGCATGAAAGCCGATGGCAGTGCCGACACCACAACGGCAGCCGTTGCAACGGATAAAGTGCGGTTGAGTGTGGTGAATGCCGACGGTTTAACCACCACTCCGACGGTATTGGGCAACCTTGCCGATGGCAAACTGGCAGCAGACTCGAAAGAGGCAGTGACCGGTGGGCAACTGTTCACGGTGAAAACCACTGCGGATAACGCTAAAACCACGGCAGACAATGCCAAAGCTACCGCAGACAATGCTAAAACCACGGCTGATGAAGCCAAAGATATCGCCTCAAACTTGAAAAACGGAATTGACGGTTTGGTAGGTGCGATTGGAACACCGGGTCAAGATGGTAGCAACGGCACCAACGGTAAAAACGGTGCAGCCGGGCGAGATGGTCTGAATGGTAAGGATTTGACCGAGAAAGTCAACTCGTTGCGCAACGGTGAAGCCGGGGCGGTAGTGTATACCGCCGAAAACGGCTCGCGTCTGGCACGAGGTGAAGACGGTAAATTCTATCTCATGAAGGCAGATGGCAGTGCCGACACCACAATAGCAGCGGTTGCAGATGATAAAGTGCGCCTGAGTGCGGTGAATGCCGATGGCTCCACCACGGCGCCGACAGTGTTAAACAACATTGCAGACGGTGTACAGCAATATGATGCGGTGAATGTGAAACAACTGAATGCGGTCAAAGAGACAGCCGCTGGAAATACCACGGCGATTACCAATCTGACGACCAAAATCAATCAAATCAGTCAAGCCGGTTTTGGTTTGGTGCAGGATGATGCGGCCAGCAGCACCATTACCATCGGTAAGGACAGTGACTCGACCATCTTATCAATTGCCGGCAGTGCAGGAAACCGTACTTTGACCGGGATTGCCAATGGTACCAATGCAGGCGATGCGGTGAATAAAGGGCAGTTGGATGCAGTGGAGAAAACGGCAAACCTGGCGAAAACCACGGCAGATGAAGCGAAGAGTATGGTTGCGGGCTTGAAAGACGGCATTGACGGCTTGAACGGCTTAATCGGCAAAAACGGTCAAGACGGCACTAACGGCACCAACGGTAAAGATGGCGCAGCAGGACAAGACGGCTTGAACGGTAAAGACTTGGTGGATAAAAACAATGCCCTGCGTAACGGACAGGCAGGGGCAGTGGTGTACACTGCAGAGGACGGTAAACGTTTGGCGCGCGGTGAAGACGGCAAGTTCTATGGCATGAAAGCCGATGGCAGTGCCGACACCACAACGGCAGCCGTTGCAACGGATAAAGTGCGGTTGA
Organism: Testudinibacter crocodili; assembly: GCF_006228025.1. Classification (NCBI taxonomy): domain Bacteria; kingdom Pseudomonadati; phylum Pseudomonadota; class Gammaproteobacteria; order Pasteurellales; family Pasteurellaceae; genus Testudinibacter; species Testudinibacter crocodili. Next base: position 1,924 of record NZ_VDHF01000081.1, on the reverse strand, counting down.
GTGTGGTGAATGCCGACGGCTTAACCACGACACCGACGATTTTGAGCAACTTGAAAGACGGCTTGGTTGGACAAGATAGTCATGATGCGGTTACCGGTGGGCAGTTATATACCACCAATCAAAAAGTCGGCGAACTGGAAACTAAAGTACAGGCGCTTGCTAGCGGTAGTGCAGGTGTTGCCGGTAATGATAAAGGCGCGTTGAAATACGATAAGGATACCTCAGGTCAGTATGTGTATAACAAAGCGACCTTGGGCGTTGACCCGAATTGTAAAGCGGGTAGCAACCCTAACGACCCGGATTGCTTAGGCGAGGGTGTGGTGTTGAGCAATGTGAAAGGCGGTAAAGTAGCGAAAGGTTCAAAAGAGGTAGTAAATGGTGGGCAGCTCTATTCGGCGGTGACGTCCTTAGCCGGTGCGGGCAGTGAAATGGTCGTAAATCCGGATGGCTCTATTACGGTCAACGCCAGTTATACGGTGCATAACAACGACGGCACAAGCACCACGGTGAATAATGTGGGGGCGGCGCTTGACCATATTAATAGTAACGGCACCAAGTACATTGCGACGAACAGTGAGTTGAAACCGGCGGCGGCAACCGGCAAAGAGAGCGTTGCTGTTGGAGGCGGTGCGGTTGCGAAGGGAGAAGGCAGTGTTGCGATGGGCAGTGGTTCGGTTGCCAGGGACCCGCTGGAGTTTTCAGTGGGGAATGCGGAAACCGGTTTGACCCGTCGGATTACCAATGTTGCTGATGGGGTGAATGCTTCCGATGCGGCAACAGTCGGACAGGTCAGCCGTGCGTTGGGTAATGTTCACAGCTCGTTGAAGCAAGAAATCCAACAAACCCGCAAAATTGCCTCGCAAGGGATAGCGGCATCGATGGCAATGAACCTTGATTTACCACAACAACATCCGGGCGAAGTGGCTATTGGGGTTGGAACGGCGATGTATGATGGTCAGTCTGCGGTGGCGTTGGGCGGTAACTATTTGACTAACTCGGGCAAGATAAAAATTTCGCTAGGGGTGGGTTCATCATTGGGCAAAGAAGCCAGACCGGCAGTGAAAGCCGGGGTTGGTTGGGTGTTCTAATGGAAACGTATTTGGGGTAATGGTGTTTGAGTGAAAATCCCTTTTTCGCTTAGTGGGTTGTCGAGCGTGAAAAGGGATTTTTTGTTCTGAAATCAGGAGAGCTAACTGTGGGAATTGAGATGAAGGGTATGAAAAACATTAAAAGTATGAAAAGTATTAAAAGTATCAAAAACATAGAGAGCATAAAAAACATAAAGAATATAAAAAACATAAAGGGTATAAAAAACATGAAAAACATCAAGCGTGTCAGGGCAATCGTATTTGGCAGTCTGTTGCTGGGTGCGGTGACCCCGTTTGCCTTTGCGCAGGATAGGGGAAGCGGTTCTGAATTTGAGCGCTATGAGCAGGCTAAAATTGCGGTGACTTATGAGGGTGAAGTGGGCAGTTTATTACAGCAATTGGCGGAACGGCTGAATGTTGGTTATATGTCTTACAATATTGATTCCTCGCGTTCGGTGAGATTAAAGGGTAACGGTACTCAGACGTTTAAGGGGCTGATTGAGGCGATTAACCAACAGTTGGTCGACAGCAATATCCGGTTTACGGAGCTGGGTAACCGCACTTTCTTGGTGCTGTCGAGCGGAAGTGAAGAGATAACCGGGGTTAAACCAAAGAGTAGCCAGTATATCGGGCAGGTGGTGTTCGCTGAGCCGGAGTTGGTGAAGAACCGTATTGAGTTGGTTGGGTTAGACGAGGAAGAGGGGCAAGGTGGTCAGGATGCGGTGCCTGTTACTCCGGTCGCGCCACAGAGCAATGAGGGGGCAAAAGTAGAAACGGCGAAAGTAGAAGCAGCAAAAGTAGAGGCAGTAGCGGTGAATGCAGCGTTGCAGGGAATG
>NZ_VDHF01000080.1:0-43664 GCF_006228025.1 Testudinibacter crocodili | reverse complement strand
TCGTCGGTATCAAAGCGACTACCAAAACCACGGTTACCGGTGTTGAAATGTTCCGTAAACTGTTAGACGAAGGTCGTGCAGGGGAGAACATCGGTGCGTTGTTGCGTGGTACCAAACGTGAAGAGATCGAACGTGGTCAAGTCTTGGCAAAACCGGGTTCAATCACACCGCACACCGATTTCGAATCAGAAGTGTACGTATTGTCTAAAGATGAAGGCGGCCGTCATACTCCGTTCTTCAAAGGCTACCGTCCACAGTTCTATTTCCGTACAACGGATGTAACCGGCACTATCGAGTTACCGGAAGGCGTGGAAATGGTTATGCCTGGCGACAACATCCAAATGGTTGTTAGCCTGATTCACCCAATTGCGATGGACCAAGGCTTACGCTTTGCGATTCGTGAAGGTGGCCGTACAGTAGGTGCGGGTGTTGTAGCGAAAATTATCAAATAATTGCGCTGCAAGATATCTCAAAAAGGGTGAACTTCGGTTCGCCCTTTTTGTTGTTTAAGTGTTGGGAATAGTGGTATAAGGGCATAAGAAATTAACGGTTTTATTGTAATTAGCCTATTCAATGCATAAAGAAAGTGCTACAATCGCTCGTTCAAAAATATACCGTTATTCATTGGATCGGATAGATAAAAAACATGAGTTCAGAAAATATTAAAAAACAAGCACTTATTGAAAACCATGAAGGTAAAGGCAAAGCAGTAAATAATTTGCTTTGGCTTTTAGCTGTACTATTGATCGTTGTTGCCGCTGTGGGGAATACTTATTTTGCCGATCAATTTGCGTTGGTCATTCGTATCGTTGCGATGGTAATTTTAATGGTCGCAGCCTTAGGACTCGTGGCAATCACCAATCAAGGTAAGAAAGCGATTGGTTTTTTCAAAGAGTCACGTGGTGAATTAAGAAAAATCGTTTGGCCGAAACGCTCCGAGGCTATGCAAACAACATTGATTGTTTTTGGTGTAACTGTGGTTGCTTCTTTAGTGCTTTGGGGATTTGATTCCTTGATTATTGCGGTTATCTCCTTTATTACTAACCTGAGATTTTAATTTATGAGCGAGAATACAGCACCAATAAAACGCTGGTATGTTTTACAGGCTTTCTCCGGTTTTGAAGGCCGTGTAGCGAAAACATTAATCGAATATATCAAACAACATAATATGGAAGATCAGTTTGGTGAAGTACTAGTGCCAACTGAAGAAGTGGTTGAAAATATTGCCGGCAAACGTCGCAAAAGCGAGCGTAAATTCTTCCCCGGTTATGTACTGGTACAAATGGAAATGAACGATGACACTTGGCATTTGGTGCGTAGTGTGCCACGTGTGATGGGTTTCATCGGTGGTACGCCAGACAAGCCTGCGCCGATTTCTAAACGCGAAGCCGATACGATTTTAAACCGTCTACAACAAGATGGTGATAAACCAAGACCGAAAACACTGTTCCAGCCTGGTGAAGAAGTGCGGGTTACCGAAGGTCCGTTTATGGATTTCAACGGCACGGTAGAAGAGGTCGATTACGACAAAAGCCGTATCAAAGTATCTGTGTCGATTTTTGGGCGTGCGACACCGGTGGAACTGGAGTTCCGCCAAGTGGAAAAAGCGGTTTAAGCCGGTACGTTCAAGGCATAATTTCTCAAGTATTTTACGCTAAAATGCTTGAAAAACAGGCAGTGTTTAATTAGAATACTGCCCTTTATAAACAGGGGAGCCGCAAGGCGATAATACCCGCAAGAGGAAAATAAAATGGCAAAGAAAGTACAAGCCTACGTTAAACTGCAAGTTGCAGCAGGTATGGCAAATCCAAGTCCACCGGTTGGTCCAGCTTTGGGTCAACAAGGTGTCAACATCATGGAATTCTGTAAAGCATTCAACGCTCGTACTGAGGGCTTGGAAAAAGGCTTACCAACTCCGGTTGTTATCACAGTTTATGCAGACCGCTCTTTCACTTTTATCACTAAGACTCCGCCAGCAGCAGTATTGCTGAAAAAAGCGGCAGGTGTTAAATCTGGTTCTGGTAAACCGAACAAAGAAAAAGTCGGTAAAGTCACTCGTGCACAAGTTCGTGAAATCGCTGAAGTTAAAGCAGCGGATATGACTGGTGCAAGTGTCGAAACTAAAATGAAATCTATTGAAGGTACCGCTCGCTCAATGGGCTTGGTAGTGGAGGACTAATCAGATGGCTAAACTAACCAAACGCATGAAAGCGATCCAAGAAAAAGTAGATTCAACTAAAGCCTACGAAATCAATGAAGCCGTTGCTTTATTGAAAGAGCTGGCGACAGCCAAATTTGTTGAAAGTGTTGATGTTGCTGTTAATTTGGGTATCGAAGCGCGTAAATCTGACCAAAACGTACGTGGCGCAACGGTGTTGCCACATGGTACAGGGCGTGATGTACGTGTAGCTGTATTTACTCAAGGCACAAACGCTGAAGCAGCAAAAGAAGCCGGTGCTGACTTAGTCGGTATGGAAGATCTGGCTGAATTAGTCAAAAAAGGCGAAATGAACTTCGACGTAGTCATTGCTTCTCCGGACGCAATGCGTGTTGTGGGTCAATTAGGTCAAATCCTAGGTCCACGCGGCTTAATGCCAAACCCGAAAGTCGGTACCGTAACGCCTAACGTTGCAGAAGCGGTTAAAAATGCGAAATCTGGTCAGGTTCGTTACCGTAACGACAAAAATGGTATTATCCACACCACTATCGGTAAAGTGAGTTTCTCAGAAGAACAACTGAAAGAGAACTTGCAAGCCTTGTTGGCAGCTTTAGTGAAAGCTAAACCAGCCAGCTCTAAAGGGATCTTTATCAAGAAAGTCAGCCTTTCCACCACTCAAGGTGCAGGCGTGGCGATTGATCAAACCAGTTTGAGCTAATAAAACTTTACAGCGGGGAGAATTGTATTTATAATTCTCCTCTTATTTTCCGATGGTAGTTTTGTCGGAAACTTCTGGTTGGTGCTTGACCTTATTCAAGCCCCATCCAAGACCGCAGGGGAAATCGTGTGGGGAAACTCAGGTGATTTCTTAATTATCCTGCGTAGATGGTGAACAGAATGAGAAAAATTTTCTGCTTCTGCGCACCGAAAGACGTCTTGATATGCTTGCATATCAAGGAATTTAAATCCGGGAAACCGGAGTGTATTCAGGAGCTATAAGCCAATGGCATTAAATCTTCAAGACAAACAAGCAATTGTTGCTGAAGTAAACGAAGCAGCCAAAGGTGCCCTATCAGCAGTGATTGCGGATTCTCGCGGTGTGACTGTGGATAAAATGACTGAATTGCGTAAAACTGCGCGTGAAGCCGGTGTTACTATGCGTGTCGTACGTAATACTTTATTACGTCGTGCGGTAGAAGGCACTGACTACGAGTGCTTGAAAGACGTGATGACAGGTCCGACACTTATCGCATTTTCTAATGAGCATCCGGGCGCAGCTGCACGTTTGTTCAAAGATTTCGCAAAAGCGAACGATAAGTTCGAACTTAAAGGTGCCGCTTTCGAAGGTAAAATCCAAGATGTTGAATTCTTAGCAACATTGCCGACTTACGACGAAGCGATTGCACGTTTAATGGGTACTATGAAAGAAGCTGCGGCAGGCAAACTTGCTCGCACTCTTGCGGCATTACGCGACAAATTACAAGAAGCTGCTTAATTATCAAAGCGTTTCTTACCTCGTTTAATTTATTTACTTTAGGAATTGATTGTCATGTCATTAACTAACGAACAAATCATTGAAGCGATTGCTTCTAAAACTGTCACTGAAATCGTAGAATTAATTTCTGCAATGGAAGAAAAATTCGGTGTTTCTGCAGCAGCGGCAGCAGTAGCTGTAGCAGCAGGTCCAGCAGAAGCAGCAGAAGAGAAAACTGAATTCGATGTAGTATTAACTGCAGCGGGCGCTAACAAAGTTGCTGTTATCAAAGCAGTACGTGGTGCAACTGGTTTAGGCTTGAAAGAAGCGAAAGACCTGGTTGAATCTGCACCAGCAGCGCTGAAAGAAGGCATCTCTAAAGCTGAAGCTGAAGAACTGAAGAAAACATTAGAAGAAGCAGGCGCTTCTGTTGAACTTAAATAATTAATTTTATTTAGGTTTATAGCCTGTTATAGGCGGATGGCTAGCGGTTTATACTGCTAGCCATTTTGTGCCTTTAAAAAATAGAAGTGAATATGCCGTTTTTTTATTTCTATAACTGCTTGATAAAATAGCGATTATTGATTTTATCTAGCCTGCACCAGAAGTTTTGCCAGTGATTTTCGGCAAAAAAGTGAAAGTGCGGTACCAACAAACGGTATCGATAGCATTGCCACCTTGTTAATTTGATCGCAAGTGTGCGCGAATTTTGGGTCACCGATCAGCGAGCAGAGGAACCCTATGGTTTACTCCTATACCGAGAAAAAACGTATTCGTAAAAACTTTGGCAAACGTCAACAAGTTTTAAATGTACCTTATTTATTAACAATCCAAATCGATTCTTTCGATAAATTTATTCAGCAAGATCCGGAAGGGCAGCAGGGACTGGAAGCAGCATTTCGTTCAGTATTTCCAATTGTCAGCAATAACGGCAGCACTGAATTGCAATATGTGAGCTATAAGTTAGGTGAACCAGTATTTGATGTGCGTGAATGTCAAATCCGTGGGACAACTTATTCTGCGCCGTTAAGAGTTAAACTGCGTTTAGTCAGCTACGATCGTGATGCTGCGCCGGGTACGGTAAAAGACATCAAAGAAAATGATGTGTATATGGGGGAAATCCCATTGATGACCGACAACGGAACTTTTGTGATCAACGGTACTGAGCGTGTTATCGTATCACAATTACACCGTAGTCCGGGGGTGTTCTTCGACAGCGATAAAGGTAAAACCCACTCCTCTGGGAAGGTGCTGTATAACGCACGTATTATTCCTTACCGTGGTTCATGGTTGGATTTTGAATTTGATCCGAAAGATAACTTGTTTGCGCGTATTGACCGCCGCCGTAAATTACCGGCTACGATTATCCTGCGTGCATTGAACTACACCACCGAAGAAATTCTGGCACTGTTCTTTGAGAAAGTGAATTTCAGCATTGATGATAACAAATTGATGATGGAACTGGTGCCTGAGCGCTTGCGTGGTGAAACTGCCAGCTTTGATATCGAAGCCAACGGCACCGTTTATATTGAGCGCGGACGTCGTATCACGGCACGTCATATTCGTCAGTTAGAAAAAGATAAAATCTCTCAAGTTGTGGTTCCGACAGAATATATTGTCGGTAAAATTGTTGCTAAAGATTATGTTGATCTTGAGAGTGGCGAATTGATCTGTGCGGCAAATGCAGAAATTACATTAGAAATGTTGGCTAAATTGAGCCAAGCCGGTTATAAAAATATTGAGGTGCTGTTCACCAATGATTTGGATCATGGACCTTACATTTCAGAAACCTTGCGAGTGGATCCGTCACATGACCGTTTAAGCGCGCTGGTTGAAATTTATCGGATGATGCGTCCGGGCGAACCACCGACAAAAGAAGCGGCGGAATCGCTGTTTGACAATTTGTTCTTCTCCAGTGATCGTTATGATCTTTCTGCGGTTGGTCGCATGAAGTTTAACCGCTCTTTGAACATTCCGGAAGGGGAAGGCAGCGGTATCCTGAGCAATGACGACATCGTGATGGTGATGAAAAAACTGATCGAGATCCGTAATGGACGCGGTGAAGTCGATGATATTGATCACTTAGGCAACCGTCGTATTCGTTCAGTGGGCGAGATGGCGGAAAACCAATTCCGTATCGGCTTGGTGCGTGTCGAAAGAGCGGTCAGAGAGCGTTTGTCATTAGGCGATTTGGACGGTGTAACGCCACAAGATTTGATCAATGCCAAACCAATTTCAGCGGCAGTGAAAGAATTCTTTGGCTCGTCCCAGTTGTCACAATTTATGGATCAGAATAACCCGTTATCAGAAGTGACTCACAAACGCCGTATTTCTGCTTTAGGTCCTGGTGGTTTGACCCGTGAGCGCGCCGGCTTTGAGGTGCGTGATGTTCATGCCACTCACTACGGTCGTGTCTGTCCGATTGAAACGCCTGAAGGGCCAAACATCGGTTTGATCAACTCCTTGTCGGTGTATGCACGTACCAATGATTATGGTTTCTTGGAAACCCCATACCGTAAAGTGGTTGACGGACAAGTGACGGAAGAAATTGAATATTTGTCAGCGATTGAAGAAGGCAAATATGTGATTGCACAGGCGAACTCCAACTTAGATGAAAATTCACGCTTTACTGATACCTTCGTGACTTGTCGTGGTGAACACGGCGAAGCGGGTTTGTATAAAGCCGATGAAATCCAATATATGGATATTTCTACGCAGCAAGTTGTTTCGGTGGCGGCGGCGTTGATTCCGTTCTTGGAACACGACGATGCTAACCGTGCTTTGATGGGTGCAAACATGCAACGTCAAGCGGTGCCGACTTTGCGTGCCGATAAACCGTTGGTCGGAACCGGAATTGAGAAAGCAGTAGCCGTCGACTCCGGGGTGACTGTAGTCGCCAAACGTGGTGGTTATGTGCAATATATCGATGCTTCACGTATCGTGATTAAAGTCAACGAAGATGAAACCGTACCGGGCGAAGCAGGCATTGATATTTATAACCTGACCAAATACACCCGTTCCAACCAAAACACCTGTATCAACCAAGTGCCTTGTATTGCTTTGGGCGAACCGATTGAGCGTGGTGAAGTGTTGGCGGACGGTCCATCCACCGATCTAGGAGAACTGGCATTAGGTCAAAACATGCGTGTGGCATTTATGCCATGGAATGGTTATAACTTCGAAGACTCGATGTTAGTTTCTGAGCGTGTGGTGCAAGAAGATCGTTTCACGACGATTCACATTCAAGAATTGACCGCAGTTGCGCGTGATACCAAACTGGGTGCAGAAGAGATTACTGCCGATATTCCTAACGTCGGTGAAGCAGCGCTGAGCAAATTGGACGAATCCGGTATCGTGTATATCGGGGCGGAAGTCAAAGGCGGTGATATTCTGGTGGGTAAAGTCACCCCGAAAGGTGAGACTCAATTAACCCCAGAAGAAAAATTATTGCGTGCGATCTTCGGTGAAAAAGCCTCTGATGTAAAAGATTCTTCTCTGCGGGTACCAAACAGCGTTTCCGGTACGGTAATCGACGTACAAGTCTTTACCCGTGATGGTGTAGAAAAGGATAAACGTGCGCTTGAAATTGAAGAAATGCAGTTAAAACAAGCCAAGAAAGATTTGGTGGAAGAACTGGAAATTTTAGAAGCTGGCTTGTTTACCCGTGTACGTAACCTGTTATTAAACAACGGTGTTGAAGAGAAACAACTGGATAAGCTAACCCGTAACCAATGGTTGGAACAGTCTTTGGCTGATGAAAACCAACAAAATCAGTTGGAACAGTTAGCAGAGCAGCATGAAGAGTTGCGCAAAGAGTTTGAACGCAAACTGGAAATTAAACGTCATAAAATCATTCAAGGCGACGATTTAGCACCGGGTGTGTTGAAAATCGTGAAAGTCTATCTGGCGGTAAAACGTCAGATTCAGCCGGGTGATAAAATGGCAGGTCGCCATGGTAATAAAGGGGTGATCTCAAAAATTAATCCGGTGGAAGACATGCCGTACGACGAAAACGGGCAGCCGGTCGATATCGTCTTGAACCCGTTGGGCGTACCGTCACGGATGAATATCGGTCAGATTTTGGAAACACATTTGGGCTTGGCGGCCAAAGGTGTGGGTGACAAGATCAATGCGATGATTAAACAGCAACAATCTGTTGCCAAATTGCGTGATTATATTCAACGTGCGTATGATTTGGGCGGCGAAAGTCAAAAAGTGGATCTTGCCACTTTCAGCGATGATGAAGTGATGCGTTTGGCGCAAAACCTGCGTAAAGGAATGCCGTTGGCAACACCGGTATTCGACGGCGCACATGAAAGCGAAATCAAAGGCTTGTTGGCGCTGGCAGATCTGCCGACTTCCGGTCAGATTACGTTGTTTGACGGGCGTACCGGCGAGAAATTTGAACGTCCGGTAACCGTAGGCTATATGTACATGCTGAAATTGAACCATTTGGTTGATGACAAAATGCACGCTCGTTCAACCGGTTCGTACAGCTTGGTTACCCAACAACCATTGGGTGGTAAAGCCCAGTTCGGGGGACAACGTTTCGGAGAAATGGAAGTATGGGCGCTGGAAGCTTATGGTGCTGCTTATACCCTGCAAGAGATGCTGACCGTGAAATCCGATGACGTGAACGGTCGTACCAAAATGTATAAAAACATTGTGGACGGCGCACATCAGATGGAACCGGGCATGCCAGAATCCTTCAACGTATTGTTGAAAGAGATTCGCTCGCTGGGGATTAATATTGATCTGGATGAAGATCGTTAATCGCTTCCATCTGAGCAACGATAAAAATATGCTCAAGTGCGGTCTGACCGCACTTGAATTAAGTTTAACTCCGACAGGAGCAAATCTGTGAAAGACTTAGTTAAGTTTTTGAAAGCACAAACGAAATCTTCAGAAGATTTTGATGTGATTAAAATTGGGCTGGCTTCTCCCGACATGATCCGTTCATGGTCGTTCGGTGAAGTGAAAAAGCCAGAAACCATTAACTACCGTACGTTTAAACCGGAACGTGACGGTTTATTCTGTGCACGCATTTTCGGGCCGGTTAAAGATTACGAATGTTTGTGCGGAAAATACAAACGTTTAAAACATCGTGGCGTGATCTGTGAAAAGTGCGGTGTCGAAGTTACGCAAACCAAAGTACGTCGTGAGCGTATGGGACACATTGAGCTGGCTTCACCGGTAGCGCACATCTGGTTCTTAAAATCATTGCCGTCCCGTATCGGTTTATTGTTAGATATGCCGTTGCGTGATATTGAACGCGTGCTGTATTTCGAAAGCTATATCGTCACCGAGCCGGGTATGACCGACTTGGAGCGCGGTCAACTGTTGACCGAAGAACAATTTATGGATGCGGAAGACCGTTGGGCGGACGAATTCGAAGCCAAAATGGGGGCAGAAGCTATCCAACATTTGTTGCAACAAATGGATTTGGCGCACCAATGCGAAACGCTGCGTGAAGAGCTGCAAGAAACCAGTTCGGAAACTAAACGTAAAAAAATTACTAAACGCTTGAAATTGCTGGAAGCTTTTATTCAATCCGGCAACAATCCAGAGTGGATGGTGTTGACCGTGCTACCGGTATTACCGCCAGATCTGCGTCCGTTAGTGCCGTTGGATGGCGGTCGTTTTGCGACCTCTGATTTGAACGATTTATATCGTCGGGTGATCAACCGTAACAACCGTTTGAAACGCTTACTGGATCTGGTTGCACCGGATATTATCGTACGCAACGAAAAACGGATGCTGCAAGAATCGGTCGATGCATTGTTAGACAACGGTCGCCGTGGTCGTGCGATCACTGGTTCCAACAAACGTGCGCTGAAATCCCTTGCGGATATGATCAAAGGAAAACAAGGTCGTTTCCGTCAAAACTTGTTAGGTAAACGGGTTGACTATTCCGGTCGTTCGGTTATTACCGTCGGTCCATACCTGCATTTGCATCAATGTGGTTTGCCGAAAAAAATGGCGCTGGAACTGTTCCGTCCGTTTATCTATGCCAAATTAGAAAGCCAAGGCTATGCTTCAACCATCAAAGCTGCCAAGAAAATGGTGGAGCGTGAAGATGCGATTGTTTGGGATATTCTAGCTGATGTTATCCGCGAACACCCGATTCTGTTGAACCGTGCGCCAACCTTGCACCGTTTGGGGATCCAAGCATTCGAGCCGTTGTTGATCGAAGGTAAAGCCATCCAGTTACACCCATTGGTGTGTGCGGCATTCAACGCCGACTTTGACGGAGACCAAATGGCGGTACACGTACCGTTGACGCTGGAAGCGCAATTGGAAGCACGTGCGTTGATGATGTCGACTAACAATATCTTATCACCGGCAAACGGTGAGCCGATCATTGTGCCGTCACAAGACGTGGTGTTGGGTCTGTATTACATGACCCGTGAAAAAGTCAACGCTAAAGGCGAAGGCATGTATCTGCAAAATCCACTGGAGGCAGAGAAAGCCTACCGTACTGGGCAAGCGGAACTGCATGCACGGGTTAAAGTGCGGATCACCGAATATGTGAAGTCTTCTAGCAATGAGTTTGAAGCCGTCACCACGCTGACCGAAACCACTATCGGGCGTGCAATTTTATGGATGATTGCGCCGAGAGGTATGCCATTCGAGTTGTTTAACCAAACTTTAGGCAAAAAGGCGATTTCTCGTTTAATCAACGCCTGTTACCGTTTGTTGGGTATGAAATCCAGCGTCATTTTTGCCGACCAAATCATGTACACCGGTTTTGCCTATGCGGCACGTTCCGGCGCATCGGTCGGGATTGATGATATGGTGATTCCGGATCAGAAAAATGAAATTATTTCTGCAGCGGAAAGTGAAGTTGAAGAGATTCAGGAGCAATTCCAATCGGGCCTTGTGACTGCCGGTGAGCGTTACAATAAAGTCATCGATATTTGGGCGGCAGCGAATGAACGTGTTGCCAAAGCGATGATGGAAAACCTATCAACCGAAGAAGTGATTAATCGTGACGGAGTGCCGGAAAAACAAGCCTCCTTTAACAGCATCTTTATGATGGCGGATTCTGGAGCGCGGGGTTCTGCGGCGCAGATTCGTCAGCTGGCGGGAATGCGGGGCTTGATGGCGCGTCCGGACGGCTCGATCATTGAAACACCGATCACTGCGAACTTCCGTGAAGGCTTGAACGTACTGCAATACTTTATTTCCACCCACGGGGCGCGTAAAGGTTTGGCAGATACCGCACTTAAAACAGCGAACTCCGGTTACTTGACCCGCCGTCTGGTTGACGTGGCGCAAGATTTGGTGATTGTTGAAGACGATTGCGGCACCGAAGAAGGTATTGTCATGACCCCGTTAATCGAGGGTGGTGATGTCAAAGAGGCGTTGCGTGAACGCGTATTGGGGCGTGTGGTGGCAGAAGATGTTCTGGTACCGGGCACTGATCAGGTCTTGATTCCGCGTAATACTTTGCTAGATGAAAAATTGTGCGATGTAATTGACGCCAACTCGGTAGACAGCATCAAAGTGCGGTCAGTGGTAACCTGCCAAACTGATTTTGGTGTGTGCGCGAAGTGTTATGGTCGTGATTTGGCGCGCGGGCATATCATCAACAATGGTGAAGCGGTTGGCGTTATTGCCGCGCAGTCCATCGGTGAGCCGGGAACACAGTTAACGATGCGGACGTTCCACATCGGGGGGGCGGCTTCCAGAGCGGCTTCTGAATCCAGCATTCAGATCAAAAATAACGGTAGCGTGCGTTTGGCAAATGCTAAATTCGTTACAAATAAAGACGGCAAATTGGTGATTACTTCGCGTAATACCGAGTTGACGGTTATTGATGGCTTCGGACGCACCAAAGAGAACTATAAAGTGCCTTACGGAGCGACGTTGAGCAAGCATGACGGCAGTGATGTCAATGCCGGCGAAATCATCGCTAACTGGGATCCGCATACCATGCCGGTTATCTCGGAAGTAGAAGGTTTTGTGCAGTTCGTGGATATCGTTGATGGGGTGACGGTTAGCCGTCAAACCGACGAATTGACAGGATTGTCTTCCGTTGTGGTGCAGGATGTCGGTGAACGTGCGACTGCTGGTAAAGACTTGCGTCCGGCGTTGCGCGTGGTCGATGCCAAAGGCAATCCGGTACTGATTGCCGGCACTGATGTGCCTGCGCAATATTTCTTGCCAGGTAAAGCAATTGTCACCTTGGACGATAATGCCGAAATCAATATCGGGGAACCATTAGCGCGTATTCCGCAAGAGTCTGCTGGAACCAAAGATATTACCGGTGGTTTGCCGCGTGTTGCTGATTTGTTTGAAGCGCGTAAACCGAAAGAGCCTGCGATTATGGCAGAGATTTCTGGTATCGTCTCATTTGGTAAAGAGACCAAGGGTAAACGTCGTTTACTGATTACACCGAGTGAAGGCGAAGTATATGAAGAGATGATCCCGAAATGGCGTCAATTGAACGTATTCGAAGGCGAATTGGTGTCGCGCGGCGATATTATCTCCGAAGGGGCGGAAACGCCACATGATATTCTGCGCTTGCGAGGAATCCGTGCGGTAACCGAATATATCGTCAACGAAGTGCAAGAAGTTTACCGCCTGCAAGGGGTAAAAATCAACGATAAGCACATTGAAGTGATTGTACGTCAAATGTTGCGTAAAGCGATTATTACCCAAGCGCATGATTCCGAATTCTTGGAAGGTGAGCAAGTGGAAGTGGCGCGCGTGAAAATCGTGAATCGCCAACGCGAGGCTGAAGGTAAGCCATTGGTTGAATTCGAGCGTGAGTTACTAGGTATTACCAAAGCGTCCTTGGCGACTGAGTCGTTTATTTCGGCGGCATCGTTCCAAGAAACCACGCGCGTGTTAACTGAAGCGGCAGTTGCCGGTAAACGTGACGAGTTGCGTGGTCTGAAAGAAAACGTCATCGTGGGTCGCTTGATTCCGGCTGGTACCGGTTATGTTTATCACCAAAACCGCCACAGCAATAAAATGGCTAAGGCAGAAAACATACCGTTGGAAGAGATCGAAACGAAGTTTGATACTGATGAAGCAACCGCGAATTTGGCTGAAATGCTGAATATGTCGGCTGATTTCGAGTAAGCGAACCGTTTGAATCAGAAGCCCAAAGTGTTAACGCACTTTGGGCTTTTTTTGTGGCTTTTTAATACTTTCCACTGCGATAATGCTTTATAATAGCGACAAATTTATGCTATTGGAGAACAAATGCAGCGCTTACAGGCGAAAGATTTTGGTTATTGGTTGTTGACCAAAGGCAGCAATATTTACTTGTTACAGGGCAAACTGCCGTTCGGAACGGCTGATGAGTTAGCGCTAAACGATAAGTGCGGTATGGTAATCGGCGAATATCAAGATGCACCGCTTTGGTTGGTGGAAGAGTTTGATGACAGCCGTGATTATTTCTCGTTGCGTGATCAATTGATTCTGCCGGAACGGATTTTCAATTTACTGAATCGTGGCGTGGCGCTCAATTATTTTTGGAAAACCCATCGTTTTTGTGGAGTTTGTGGTGCTAAAACCCAAGTAATGACACCTCAAGAATGGGCGGTCGAATGTACGCAGTGCCAACACCGCACTTACCCTATGATTGCGCCGTCGATCATTGTCGCTGTGCGCAAAGGCGATTCTATTTTACTGGCAAATCATATACGCCATCGTGAAGAAAAAATTTATACCACGCTTGCCGGTTTTGTGGAAGTGGGCGAAACGTTGGAGCAGACTGTAGAACGTGAAGTCTTTGAAGAGAGTGGTTTGAAAATAAAAAATCTGCGTTACATTAGCAGCCAGCCGTGGTCGTTCCCGAATTCGTTGATGTTGGGTTTTTTAGCGGATTATGCCGAGGGAGAGATTGCAATCCAGCCGGAAGAATTGAATGATGCACGTTGGTTTCGCTATGATGAAGCGCTACCGCACTTGCCGCCACCGGGTACGATTGCACGCAAGCTGATTGAACTCAGCCAACAGATTTGTGCAGATGAAGCACAACAGAACAATAATAAGGAAGAAAAATGTTAGCATTAAAAAATGATCGTTATTTACGTGCGTTATTGCGCCAACCAGTCGATATGACCCCGATTTGGATGATGCGCCAAGCTGGACGTTATTTGCCGGAATATAAGGCAACCAGAGCCGAAGCTGGGGATTTTATGTCGCTGTGCCGCAATCAAGAACTGGCATGCGAAGTCACCTTGCAGCCGCTACGTCGTTATGCGTTAGACGCGGCGATTCTGTTCTCTGATATCCTTACCATTCCAGATGCGATGGGCTTAGGTTTGAGTTTTGGTGCCGGAGAAGGACCTAAATTTGCCAAACCGATTGAAAATCAGCGTGATGTGACTAATCTACCGATTCCTGATCCGGAGCAAGAGTTGCAGTATGTGATGAATGCGGTGCGTACCATTCACAAAGCGCTGGACGGTAGCGTGCCATTAATTGGTTTTTCCGGCAGCCCTTGGACGTTGGCGACCTATATGGTCGAAGGCGGCAGTAGCAAGGCCTTCACTAAAATTAAAAAAATGTTATATGCCGAACCGCACTTGCTACACCAACTGTTGGATAAACTGGCAGATAGCGTCATTTTGTATCTGAATGCACAAATCAAAGCTGGTGCGCAGGCGGTAATGGTATTTGATACTTGGGGTGGTGTGTTGGCGCACCGTGATTATCGTGATTTCTCACTGCAATATATGCACAAAATTGTGGATGGCTTAATTCGTGATTATCGTGGTCGTCGTGTGCCGGTGACGCTGTTCACCAAAGGCGGTGGTTTATGGCTAGAAGCGATGGCAGCAACCGGTTGTGATGCGCTGGGCTTGGATTGGACGGTGGATTTAGCACAAGCGCGCGCCCGAGTCGGGCATAAGGTTGCCTTGCAAGGGAATATCGATCCGAGCGTGCTGTATGCCGATCAAGCACGGATTGAACAGGAAGTGCAGCAAACTTTACAGGATTTTGGCGCAGGCAGCGGACACGTGTTCAATTTGGGACACGGTATTCATCAAGATGTCTCACCGGAAAGCCCGAAATATCTGGTTGATGCGGTGCACCGTTTTTCACAGCCTTACCACACAACGGAGAAATAACAGATGCGCAACCCGATTCAAAAACGCTTGGAACATTTTGAAACTTGGCAGCATTTGGCGTTTATGCTCTGTTTGTGCGAAAGAATGTATCCTAATTTTCAGTTGTTTTGCCAAATGCAGGATAAAACGCAGGACAGCAAGGTATATCACAATATTCTCAATCTGGTTTGGGAATATTTGACAGTTAAAGGGGCGAAAATTAATTTTGAATCACAACTGGAGAAGCTGGAAGCGATTATTCCGGATATTAATGAATACGATTCTTATGGTGTTATTCCAGCGGCAGATGCCTGCGAAGGCTTGTCGCAAGTGCTACATACCATTATTTCCGGATCAAGCTTAGAACAGGCGATCCTGGTCAGTAAATTGTCACTGCAGACCGTGACTTCTCTATTGGAAACCGAACAAGACCGCACTTTAAATGAAAAAGAACTTAAAGAGTCGGCAGAGATTCAACAAGAATTAGACGTGCAATGGCTGATTTACCGCACCTTAAATGAAGCGGAAGAACGGGATGTTGAATTGCTGCTGGGCCTTAAAAATGAATTACGCGAAGAAGCAGTTAGTAATATCGGTATAAAAATTGACCTTTAAGTGTGATTTTTCGCTGAATTTAATGATTTATAGCTTTCAATCTCAAGCAACTTAGATTAATCTTAGGTTACTGTTTTTAGACAGCTATTGCACCAAGAATATCCAGATATTCAATCCATACAAAAGCTTAACTTAAACATCAATAACAAGGGGTACTATCTTATGAATAAAGCAGAACTGATTGATGCAATTGCATCTGCTGCAGAGTTAAACAAAAAACAAGCTAAAGCAGCTTTAGAAGCGACTTTAAGCGCAATTACTGATAGTCTGAAAGCGGGCGATCCGGTTCAATTGATCGGTTTCGGTACTTTCAAAGTGAACCAACGCCAGGCCCGTACTGGTCGTAACCCACAAACCGGACAGGAAATCCAAATTGCAGCCGCTAAAGTGCCTGCGTTTGTTTCCGGTAAAGCATTGAAAGATGCGATCAAATAATAAGAATTGAATTTTTTGTGATAAGAACCTCTGGCGACAGAGGTTTTTTTATATCTGAAATTTGGCAATATCTGTTTTTTACTTTATTTGATAAAAGAATAGTTGAAGTTTTGAATATGTTTCGATATTATTTCGAACCGAAACTTATGAGGCTTTTTTAGTAGGGGAAAATGTCAAAACGAAATAGTACACAGCGCCGCCACTTGATTATGCAACTGCTACAACAGCAGGGGGAGGTGTCGGTCGAGCGACTGGTGCAGCATTTTAATACTTCGGAAGTAACGATTCGTAAGGATTTGACCGCACTTGAAAGCAATGGTTTGCTGTTGCGTCGTTATGGAGGGGCGATTTTGATGCCCAGTGAGATTCTGAATGACGAATCCGATGAGCCATTTTCACAAAATAAGTTATCGATTGCCAAAGCTGCCGCAGCACGGATTCGCGATCATAACCGGATTATCATTGATTCCGGCAGTACCACTGCGGCGTTGATTAAGCAGCTTAATCCAAAGCAGGGCTTGGTGGTAATGACTAACTCACTGGCAGTCGCCAATCAACTGACCGAGCTGGAAAATGAACCGACTTTGCTGATGACCGGCGGCACATGGGATATCCGTTCTGAATCCTTTCAGGGGCAGGTTGCAGAGCAGGTGCTACGTTCTTATGATTTTGACCAATTGTTTATTGGTGCAGATGGCATTGATTTGGCGCGTGGCACCACCACGTTTAATGAGCTGGTCGGTTTAAGTCGGGTAATGGCAGAAACGGCGCGAGAAGTGGTGGTGATGGTTGAATCACAAAAAATTGGGCGCAAAATGCCGAATCTGGAACTAAGCTGGGATCAAATTGATGTATTAGTGACAGATAACCAGATTGCGAGCGAACTAATCTCTCAGATTGAATTGCAGAATGTTGAAGTGGTTCTCGCAAACTAACGGCTGTGGATTGATCGTGAGAAACTGATTTTTATTATTTTTATTTGTTAAATAGAGGAAAAAACGATGTGTGGAATCGTAGGTGCTGTTGCTCAACGTGATGTGGCAGAAATTTTAATTGAAGGTTTACACCGTTTGGAATATCGTGGTTATGATTCTGCCGGTGTTGCTGTGGTTGATGAACAGCATAATTTACAACGGGTGCGCTGTTTAGGAAAAGTGAAGGCGCTGGACGAAGCAGTCGCCAAACAGCCGTTAATCGGCGGCACAGGGATTGCACACACTCGTTGGGCAACCCATGGTGAACCGTCAGAAGCCAATGCACACCCGCATGTTTCCGGCGAGATTACCGTGGTGCATAACGGCATTATCGAAAACCATGAAGAATTGCGCGAAACCTTACAAGCGCGCGGTTACGTCTTCACTTCGCAAACCGATACCGAAGTGATCGCTCATTTGGTCGAATGGGAAAACCGCACTTCGACAAGTTTGCTGGAAGCGGTACAAAAAACCGTGCGACAACTGACCGGTGCTTACGGTATGGTGGTGTTACACCGCGCACAGCCGGAACACCTGATTGCGGCGCGCTCTGGCAGTCCGTTGGTGATCGGCTTAGGTTTGGGGGAAAACTTCTTGGCTTCCGACCAGTTGGCATTGTTAAGCGTTACTCGTCGGTTTATCTTCTTGGAAGAGGGTGATATTGCTGAAATCAGCCGCCGTAACATTGATATTTATAGCCGTGACGGTGAGAAGGTTGAGCGTCAGGTGCACGAATCCAACCTGGAAAATGATGCTGCCGAAAAAGGCAAATATCGTCATTTTATGCAAAAAGAGATTTTTGAGCAGCCGACTGCGATTGTCAATACGCTGGAAGGGCGGATCGCCAATGATAGCGTAATTATCGAAAGCATTGGTAATGGTGCGCGCGAAATTTTGGAAAAAGTGGAACACGTGCAAATCGTGGCGTGCGGAACGTCGTACAATTCCGGCATGGCGGCACGTTACTGGTTCGAAGCGTTAGCAGGGGTCAGCTGCGATGTGGAAATTGCCTCTGAATTCCGTTATCGTAAATTTGTGACCCGTCCGAACAGCCTGTTGCTGACCCTGTCGCAATCTGGTGAAACCGCCGATACCTTGGCGGCATTGCGTCTTGCCAAAGAGAAAGGTTATATGTCGGCAATGACAATTTGTAACGTTTCCGGTTCATCATTGGTGCGGGAATCTGACTTGGCGTTTATGACCCGTGCCGGGGTTGAAATCGGGGTCGCATCAACCAAAGCCTTTACCACTCAATTGGCGACGATGTTATTATTGGTGCTGGCGATCGGCAAATTAAACGGCAATATTTCTGCTGAAAAAGAGCGTGCAATCATCAAATCACTGCAAAGCCTGCCGGCAAAAATCGAGCAAGCGTTGGCGTTTGATAGCGCAATTGAAAAATTATCAGAAGATTTTGCCGAGAAGCACCATACTCTGTTCTTAGGGCGTGGCGAATACTACCCGATTGCGATGGAAGCGGCGTTAAAATTGAAAGAAATTTCCTATATCCATGCCGAAGCCTATGCCGCTGGTGAGTTGAAACACGGCCCGTTAGCCTTGATTGATGCGGATATGCCGGTGGTAGTGGTGGCACCGAACAATGAATTGTTGGAAAAATTGAAATCCAATATCGAAGAAGTGCGTGCTCGTGGCGGTCAGTTGTATGTGTTTGCCGATGAAAAAGCCGGGTTTACTTCGACTCCAGATATGAAAATCATCACCATGCCAGAAGTGGATGAAGTCGTGGCACCGATTTTCTATACCGTACCAATGCAGTTGTTGGCATACCACGTTGCTTTAATCAAAGGCACCGATGTCGATCAACCACGTAACTTGGCAAAAGCGGTGACAGTGGAATAAGGTAGACTGCCTTTATCGAAAGGAAACCGCACTTTGGGGTTGGAACCGAAAGTGCGGTCTTTTAATCGGTTAAAGAAAAGCCAGAGGGTTTTATCTCATCAAAAAATCCCGATCTATTTGATCGGGATTTTGTTGTATATGCCTGTCAATTATATCAACTATGCCGTGGTATATTTCGGTTCGCTGAACACACTGACCGCCGGTGCTTCACCACTGTATTTTTCTACTTGCAAAATAGCGGTGTTAGGCGAGTTGCCTTGTGCCAGTTTGGAGGTGCCGATGTCCATGGTCAGCACATTCGGGTTACCGAATTTACACAGCGGTTTTTCTGCGGTGCCCAACTCGGCAGGGTCGTACCACGCCCCTTCGTGTAAGGCGACTGTGCCTTTAATCACGCCATCACTCACCACTGCTCCGGCAAGCACTTGCCCACGTTGATTGAACAAGCGTACGATATCACCGTTTGCGATGCCGCGTGCTTGTGCATCATCCGGATGGATCAATACCGGTTCACGTCCGTTGACGGTATATTTCTCACGCAGTGCGGTCGAGAAACACAATTGGCTGTGCAAACGGTAATAAGGGTGCGGTGTGACCAACGCCAGTGGTGCTTCGGCGGTGGTGTTACCGGCATATTCTTCCGGCACCATCCAGCTTGGATGACCTTTGCAGTCGTCATAGCCCATTTTAGCAACGGTATCGGAGTAGATCTCAATTTTACCCGATGGTGTGCCCAGAGGATTGAGCAGCGGATCGGCACGGAATTCGGCATATCGCACCCATTGCTTGGCTTTATCGCCCACTTTAAACGTAATCGGCTGATTGGCTTCCCAGAACTGTTCAAAGCGTGGCATCACGACCCGATTTTTACGCGCCGCATCATAAGCGGATTGATAGAAACCTTTCAGCCAATCCATCTCTGATTTGCCTTCGGTAAATTTATCTTCCACGCCAGCCAGTTTCGACAGCGCAGCGAAAATATCATAATCACTTTTCGCTTCAAATTGTGGCTCGACCGCTTTTTTCATCGGGAAGATATTCAACATCGAGTAGTCGCCGCTCATGGTTAAATCGTTACGTTCAAACGAGGTGGTGACCGGCAGGACGATATCCGCCATTCGGGCAGTTGGTGTCCAGTAAATCTCGTTGACAATCACGGTCTCCGGTTTTTGCCAAGCCTTGATCAAGGTGTTAGTGTCTTGATGGTGAGTGAATGGGTTGCCACCCGCCCAATAGATCAATTTAATATCCGGATAAGTCACTTCAGTGCCATTATATTGGATCACTTTGCCCGGATTGAGGAGCGCATCAGAGATACGTGCCAGCGGGAAGCTCATTTTTGAGGTTTCGTCCAGCCAAGTTTGCCCACCGCTTTCACCGGAGGTGTTGGCTGAAATTGCCCCGACAATGCCACCGGTTGCGGTTGGCGCTCCACCGTTGGCATAGTGGTAGCTTAAACCGAACCCGCCGCCTGGCAAACCGATTTGTCCCAACATGGAAGCTAATGTGACCAGTGTCCAATGCGTTTGTTCGCCGTGGCGTTGGCGCTGCATGCCCCAGCCGCCCATCAACATGGTGCGTTTGGCGGCAAAATCCAGTGCCAGTTGTTTGATGGTTTCTGCTGGGACACCACAAATTTGGCTGGCCCAAGCGGCATCTTTAACTATGGCATCTTCGGCTTTACCCAACACATAGGCTTCGAATTTGTCATAACCGACAGTATATTTTTTCAGGAATTCTTGGTCATGTTTGCCTGCGGTGATCAAACTATGTGCGATGCCCAGCATCAACGGCACATCGGTGGCGGTATTGACCGGAACCCATTCGGCCCCCAGATAATCGCAGGTTTCGCTGCGCACCGGATCGATACAGATCACCCGTTTACCACTCTCTTTCAGCTTTTTGAAGTAGTCGGTTCCCTGTTGATCGGTGGAGGTCCAAGCGTTACGCAGTGTGGTCATCGGGTTGGCTGACCATAGCACGACAATTTCGGAATGTTCCAACACCATTTCCCAACTGGTTTGTTGCTCGTAAACTTCGATGGTTCCCATCACATGCGGCATGATCACCTGGGCAGCCCCGGTGGAGTAGTCCCCTTTGGTACCGACGAAGCCACCGGTCAGATTCATAAAACGGTGTAACAAAGTGCGGCTGGCATGCAGCGAGCCGGAGCTGTACCAGCCGTAGGAACCGGCAAATACACCGGAAGGCCCTTGGCTATCGCGAACTTGTTTTAAGCCGTTATGTACCAATTCCAGCGCTTTGTCCCAAGAAACTCGCACCCATTGGTCATGTCCGCGCAAGCTGGTATCGCTTTTACCCGGATTCTCCAGATAGCCTTTCCGCACCATCGGATACTTAACCCGCACGTCACTATGCACCTGCTCAGCGACAACGGTTTGCAGTTCATTGGCAATAGTTGGTTCGATTGCCGGACCGGATTTCACCACTTTGCCGTCTTCAACCACAATTCCGAGCGGTCCCCAGTGGGCGGCGGACATCACTGTGGACGACTCCGCTGCCATCGCTTTACTTGACGCGAGCAAGTTGGTGGTAATCCCGCCAGTGGCTGCCATACCGACAGTACCCAGTGAAGTGGTTTTCAGGAATTGACGGCGGCTGCCGTTAATTTTTTTAGTATGACTCATGTATATCTCCTTGTTAATTAACCGTTATCGTTGTGTCAGTGTAATCAATGTGCGCCAGATTGAGCAGCCTCGCTAGGTGCCATATCTTTGGCAAAATGTTGTAAATAAATCGTGACTGCCCGCACTTCAGCATCACTCATCGAAGTGCGGTCTTTCATGGAATTGATCACCCCCACCCATTGATTTGCGGTGTAGTGGTCGGCAGCAATCGGTGCATGGCAGGTGCTGCAATGGGTTTGATCCAAGCTTTTACCGTAGCTGTTCAAGGCATCTAGATCGGCGGTCAGGGCATTTTTGCCAATCGAGACATTGAGCTTGACTTCATTCCAGTTGGAATTGGTCACTGAGTCATGTATGGTTTTGATGACTTCAACATCGGCTTTGGCACTGTCGTCCAGCACCCCGACGATAATGCGTTTTCCCATCTGTTGATACAGCAGGTTTTCCGCCCCGGCTTGCTGCCAACCCTCCACCATCGCATGAACATCATCGCCCTCAGCTTTCCAGTCGATCAGTTTGGCAAACGGCATCAGACGGATTTCACCGTTTCCGGTTTTAGCAGCAGTAATCGCTAGCGCATACAATTCTGGATCGTGGCTATTGAAATCGGCGGCATGTTTGCTCAGTTCTCCGCTGGCGGCACTGGAGTCTGTCGGGATATCCGGCATAAAATGCACCAGTCCTTTGTGGCAGTCGATACAGGTTTGGTTGGTTTCTAGCGCCAACTTATGCATGGTTTGTGCCTGTTCCGACTGTTCGCCCAAAATCCAAGCATCGGTTTTGTGGCATGTGCGACAAGTGGAAGAGTCTTGTTCTTTCATGTTTTTCCAGACTGCTTGCGCCATTTCCAGACGGTGCGCTTCATAGGCCTCTTGATCCGGAATTTTGCCGGTGATCTCACCCCAGACATCTTTCACCGCCATGACTTTGGCTTTCACATAGTGCCAGCTATCCGGTGGCAGGTGGCAGTCGGCACACTCAGCGCGAATGCCTTTACGGTTAGCAAAATGTACACTACCTTCCCACTCCTCTTTTGGAAAGCTCATCGAGTGGCAGCTGACACAAAACTCGGTGGAATTGGTTTGGTGAAAAACGCCCTGGGTGAGCCACAATGCCAACCCGCCCAAAATAAAAAGTAATACCCCGAATAAGATTCCTTTCTTTTTCACCCACATAAAGATACCTCTAATGATTTAACTCGTTATAGTTATGATTCAAGCGTATCTTATTCAAAATAGAAAAAAAGTGTTTGATATAAATCAAATATAATTATTTTTTATTTTAAAATTAAATAGTTGATAGCCGTTCGTGAAGTTATGGCTCTAATAATATATCTTAATATATTGATTAATAATGAATTTGTTTCTCGATAATTATGCGGGCATCATGTTTTATTTGTACGTAAGTGTAAATTTGAAATGAGTTATACGCTATATGATATTTTATATAGCCAATGAAATTGGCGCAAAACTTCTTTGAATATGGGATTACGTTATTGGTTGCTTGCCAGGATTCTATTTACATATGACGCTATTTATCATCAATAAAATGCTAAGGACCTTAAATTAGTATAGTATTCTGCTAGAAAACATTTAAAAATTGATTAAATCTGCCAAATTAAGCAAGGATTGATATTTTATTTTTAATAAAATCATATAAGTAGCATTTTATGCTTGTTGAAAAGCGAAAGTAGATCGATTTTTAGATAAAAATCTCATAACAATGATTGACAAAGTGCGGTTGGCAAGTAAGAATAACCCCACGCTATACTTTGAACTGTTTTGGATATGAAGATGAATTTCCCGTTTGCTACTTTATCTCTCCTTCTCTTGCTCGCAAACTGATTGTGCGGCTTGACTGTGGAAGATGATTGGCAAATGACAGTTAACAAGATTTTAAACCCGCACAACGTTGCGGGTTTTTTGCATTTATAAACCGCACTTTGGGCAATATCAACATAAGGAAAATGTGATGAATGATAATGTGATTATTTTTGATACCACCTTGCGTGATGGCGAGCAGGCATTGAGTGCCAGTTTAACGGTGAAAGAGAAATTGCAAATTGCCTTGGCATTAGAGCGTTTGGGGGTAGACGTGATGGAAGTGGGCTTCCCGGTTTCGTCTTCCGGCGATTTTGAATCGGTACGCACCATCGGACAGCATATTAAAAACTCGGTGGTGTGCGGGCTGTCACGGGCAGTGGACAAAGACATTGATGCGGTGTACGAAGCCTTGAAAGACGCAGAACGTTTTCGCATTCATACCTTTATTGCCAGTTCCGCCTTGCATGTGGAAGCCAAACTGAAAAGTACTTTTGACGATGTGGTTGAGCGTGCGGTGAGAGCGGTGAAGCGAGCCAGAAATTATACTAACGATGTGGAATTTTCCTGCGAAGATGCAGGGCGTACCGGTATTGATAATATTTGCCGTATTGTGGAAGCCGCGATTAATGCTGGCGCGACCACGGTGAATATTCCAGATACCGTCGGTTTTTGCCTGCCGACTGAATATGGCAATATTATCCATCAGGTGATGAACCGAGTGCCGAATATCGATAAGGCGATTGTGTCGGTGCATTGTCATAATGATTTAGGCATGGCGACCGCTAACTCGTTGACGGCAGTGTTGAACGGGGCGCGTCAGATTGAATGTACCGTCAACGGCATCGGCGAACGTGCCGGCAATACCGCACTTGAAGAGGTGGTGATGGCGATCAAAACTCGGCAGGATATGTTCAAGGTGGATACCCGAATTAACACCCAAGAGATTCACCGGGTCAGCCAAATGGTCAGCCAGTTGTGCAATATGCCGATTCAGCCGAATAAAGCGATTGTCGGGAAAAATGCGTTTTCGCATTCGTCAGGTATCCACCAAGATGGCATGCTGAAAAATAAAAACACTTACGAAATTATGTCACCAGAATCGATCGGCTTGAAAAAAGAGAAATTGAACCTAACCGCGCGTTCAGGGCGTGCCGCAGTGAAAGGGCATATGGCGGATATGGGCTATGCAGAGAGCGATTATGATTTAGATAACTTGTACGATGCTTTTTTGAAATTGGCAGATAAAAAAGGGCAAGTATTCGATTATGATTTGGAAGCACTGGCATTTATCGATATGCAGCAAGGGGATGGCGATCGTTTGACCTTAGATAAAGTTTCCACGCATACAGCCAGTGATTTCCCGGCAACCTCTTTTGTGCAATTATTGTTGGATGGCGAGAAATTAAGCACAGTGTCCACCGGCGGTAATGGACCGGTTGATGCGACCTATAATGCTATCTTGGCATTAACGGGTTTGGATATTAACATGTCCCATTACAATATTGTGGCAAAAGGCGAAGGCGCAGAAGCGTTAGGGCAAGTGGATATTGTGGTTGAATATGAAGGACGTAAATTCCACGGTGTCGGTCTTGCGACGGACATTGTAGAATCTTCAGCCCTTGCCTTAATCCACGCCATTAACGCCATTTACCGCGCGCACAAAGTGGCGGATTTAAAAGCGAAAAAATAAGATTGAACCGATTCCTTCTCCCTTGATGGGAGAAGGTGCCCGCAGGGCGGATGAGGGTGAAATCAAGTAAATTTGTACTCCCCTCATCCTGATTTTAGCCTCTTAACGACGCTAAAATCTGTCCTTCTCCCACAAGGGGAGAAGGAATTACCGGGTACGACCTATGTACCGTCTTGCATCAAGAATAAGAGATGTTAACCGAAGTTTTGTACTGTTATGAGATTCATTTAATGAAAGAACGAATTAAGCACAATGCGTTATCATTACGTAAAAATATGACAGAAGAAGAAAAGAACTTATGGTTTCATTTGCGAGATAAACGTTTAGAGGGTTATAAATTTAGGCGACAAGTTCCTATTGAAAACTATATTGTGGATTTTGTTTGTTATCGTCATAAACTTATTATTGAATTAGACGGCTCGCAACACTTTGATGATAATGCGTTAGTATATGATGAAAAACGAACTCAACGATTAAATCAACTGGGATTTCATGTGGTTCGTTTTACCAACGATGAAATTAATTTTGATTTAGAAAATGTATTAACAACAATTTATTATGAATTATCAGGGGAAATATAACCCCTCATCCGCCCTTCGGGCACCTTCTCCCACAAGGGGAGAAGGGAAACGAAAAAAAATTAAAGACAAGGAATATATCATGCAATCATACAACGTAGCGGTATTAGCCGGTGACGGTATCGGTCCTGAAATTATGGCACAAGCGATCAAAGTGTTGGATGCGGTGCAGCAAAAATTTCAGTTTAAGTTGAACTACAACCATTTTGATGTCGGGGGCGCAGGAATTGATAATCACGGTAAAGCGTTACCTGAAGTGACTCTGCAAGGCTGTGAGGCGGCAGATGCGATTTTGTTTGGCTCGGTTGGCGGTCCAAAATGGGAAAGTCTGCCACCGGCGGAGCAGCCGGAACGTGGTGCGTTATTACCGTTGAGAAAACATTTCTCGTTGTTCTGCAACTTGCGCCCAGCGACGCTGTACCAAGGCTTGGAAAAATTTTGTCCGTTGCGTGCCGACATCGCCGCCACCGGGTTTGATATGGTCTGTGTGCGCGAGCTGACCGGCGGCATCTACTTCGGGCAACCGAAGGGGCGTGAAGGCGAGGGTGCAATGGAAAAAGCCTACGATACCGAAGTGTATCACCGTTATGAAATCGAACGGATTGCACGCATTGCGTTTGAAACCGCACTTAAGCGCAGCAAACATGTCACCTCAGTCGACAAAGCCAATGTGCTGACCAGCTCGGTGTTGTGGCGCGAAGTGGTGAACGAAGTGGCAAAAGATTACCCTGAAGTGCGGTTGGATCATATCTATATCGACAATGCCACTATGCAGATGATCAAACAGCCATCTTTCTTCGATGTGTTGCTGTGCTCGAATATTTTTGGTGATATCGTTTCTGACGAATGTGCGATGATCACCGGTTCGATGGGCATGTTGCCATCTGCCAGTCTGAACGAACAAGGCTTCGGTTTATACGAACCGGCAGGCGGTTCGGCACCGGATATTGCCGGCAAAAATATTGCCAACCCGATTGCACAAATTTTATCGGCGGCAATGATGTTACGTTACAGCTTCAACTTGGAAGTGGCGGCACAAGCGATTGAAAGTGCGGTCAAAACCGTGTTGGCGGAAGGACATCGCACCGCTGATTTAGCCGATAACAGCCAGCCGCTCTCCACCTCGGAGATGGGTGATTTGATTGCTGCGAAAATTTAGATTTTATTGTAAAAATAACGAATTTACGGATTAAAAAATGAAAAAGACATTATATGAAAAATTGTTCGATGCGCACGTCGTACACGAAGCAAAAGGCGAGACCCCGATTCTGTACATCAACCGCCATTTGATTCACGAAGTCACCAGTCCGCAAGCCTTTGACGGATTACGGGTGGCAAGCCGTCCAGTGCGGCAAGTGGGCAAGACTTTCGGCACCATGGACCACAGCATCTCCACCCAAGAACGTGATGTCAACAAACTGCAAGGACAGGCGCGGATTCAGGTGTTGGAGCTGGATAAAAACTGTAAAGCGACCGGTATTTCGCTGTTTGATATGAATAACAAAGAGCAAGGGATCGTGCATGTGATGGGCCCGGAACAGGGCCTGACCTTGCCGGGTATGACGATCGTTTGCGGCGACTCACACACTGCCACTCACGGCGCTTTCGGTGCATTGGCATTCGGCATCGGCACATCTGAAGTAGAGCATGTGTTAGCCACCCAAACGCTGAAACAAGCCCGTGCCAAAAGTATGAAAATTGAAGTGCGTGGTAAAGTTGGACCGGGTATTACCGCCAAAGACATCGTATTGGCGATTATCGGTAAAACTACGATGGCAGGCGGTACCGGGCATGTGGTTGAATTTTGCGGCGAAGCGATTCGGGATTTATCGATGGAAGGGCGGATGACCGTATGCAACATGGCGATTGAATTGGGCGCAAAAGCCGGTTTGGTTGCACCGGACGAAACCACATTTGCCTATTTAAAAGGTCGTCCACATGCGCCACAAGGCAAAGATTGGGATGATGCGGTGGCATATTGGAAAACCTTAAACACCGATGACGGTGCTGAATTTGATACGGTGGTGGTGCTGGAAGCCAAAGACATTGCTCCGCAAGTGACGTGGGGCACCAATCCGGGACAAGTAATCGGCATCGACCAACGGGTGCCGAATCCGGCGCAAATGAACGATCCGGTGGTGCGTGGCTCGGCAGAAAAAGCGTTGGAATATATCGGCTTAGAAGCCAATACTGATTTAACTGAAGTTAAAGTCGATCAAGTGTTTATCGGTTCTTGCACCAATTCGCGCATCGAAGATCTGCGCGCAGCGGCAGCGGTGATGAAAGGACGCAAAGTGGCAGATAACGTCAAACGGGTGCTGGTGGTGCCGGGCTCAGGCTTAGTCAAAGAGCAAGCGGAACAAGAGGGCTTGGATAAAATCTTTATCGAAGCCGGCGCAGAATGGCGTAATCCGGGCTGCTCAATGTGTTTGGGCATGAACGATGATCGTTTGGGTGAATGGGAACGTTGTGCTTCCACTAGCAACCGTAACTTTGAAGGTCGCCAAGGGCGCAATGGGCGTACCCATTTGGTCAGCCCGGCAATGGCTGCTGCTGCAGCGGTGTTCGGCAAATTTGTTGATATTCGTCAAGTTTCATTAAATTAAGGAGTTCAGCATGGCAGGTTTTAAACAACTTTCAGGTTTAGTCGTTCCACTGGATGCTGCCAATGTGGATACCGATGCGATTATTCCGAAACAATTTTTACAGGCGATTACTCGTGTCGGCTTTGGCAAACACCTGTTTCACGAATGGCGCTATCTTGATGTGGACGGTACTCAGCCAAACCCAGAATTTGTGCTGAATTATCCGCAATATCAAGGCGCAACCATTTTATTGGCACGCAAAAATTTGGGCTGTGGCTCGTCGCGTGAACACGCACCTTGGGCACTGGCGGATTACGGCTTTAAAGTGATGATCGCCCCAAGTTTTGCTGATATTTTCTATAACAACAGCCTCAACAACCATATGCTGCCAATCCGTTTAGGCGAAGAGGAAGTCGAAGAGATTTTCCAATGGGTGTGGGCAAACGAGGGCAAACCGATTGATGTCGATCTGGTAGCGAAAACCGTGACCGTCGGAGATAAAGTCTATCATTTTGATTTGGATGAATTCCGCCGTCATTGTTTGTTGGAAGGCTTGGATAACATCGGTTTGACGTTGCAGCACGAAGATAAAATTGCGCAGTATGAGCAAAATATTCCGGCGTTTTTGCGTTAGCTAGCGCTCAACTTTTGCGATAAAACCGCACTTTGCATTTCGGCATAAAGTGCGGTTTTGTGATCTTGCTGTTAGGTTAATCAGGTGTGCTCATCATCAAAATCAATTTCGCAATTGTTGACACAGGTGGAGATGCCTAACCATTTATAAATTAAGCAGTAACTCAGCAATCCGCTGATCGTTAGCAAAATCCCGATGTATCCCCACGGACCGATGACTTTGACCGCACTTAGCACACATAGGGTGATACCGAGTAGAATTCGAATAATGCGTTCGGGTGTTCCCAGATTTTTGCGTAATTTTTTAGGCATAGCCCCTCCATATAATGGTTTTAAACTAAAGTTGGAGCAAGGATCTACTACTTTTCAATTTTATTAATACCGATTTTTAACAACGATGTCAAATACCACTTTTGGATTATTCGAATCGGATCTCGCTTTCAAATCCTTTTGGAATAACATTTCTAAACTTAACTAAATAGTGGTGTAATTCTGCAATTCGAGTGACAATCGACAGCCCTAAGCCACTGCCTTTTTCATTTTGCCCGGCAGGGCGATAGAAACGTTGTCCCAGTTTAGACAATACTTCCTCGCTGACGCCTTCGCCATTGTCGGATACCGTCAGGTGATCGGAATAGAGTGAAACCGTCACTTTGCTGCCATTAGGGCAGTAATGAATTGCGTTGTCGATCAGGTTGCGTAACATCAGTGAGACCAACAACGGTTGACCTTGTTGCAACGGCGGTTGCCCATATTGCTGAAATTCTAGCATAATCTGCTTTTTAGCCGCAGAAAAATAGCGCTCGCCGATCAGTGACTCGATCAAATCCTGCCATTGAATCGGCTCCAAATTATCCAGCTCGACCACTGAATCCAAACGTGAAAGCGTGAGTAGTTGTTCGATTAATTGGCTGGCGCGGTCGATACCTTTGGTCAAATTGCTTAATGCTTGGTTGCGCATCGCCACATCGTTACCGGCAAGCTGTGCAATTTCAGTTTGCACCCGAAGTGCGGTCAGCGGACTGCGCAATTCGTGGGCGGCATCAGAAGTGAAGCGGCGTTCGCGCAATAGCATATTTGAAGTGCGGTCAAAGAAATGGTTTAAGCTGTCCACAATCGGCTGAATTTCTGTTGGTAGTGACGGTACCGTAATCGGGCTGTTGTCTTCGGGAGAGCGTCGGTTGAGTTTCCGTTGCAATCGTTTTACCGATGCCAGTTCACGAGTAACGACAAAAATAATCAGCGCCAATAGGATGGGTAGTCCTGCCAGCCAAACCCAGAGTTGGCTAAAAACAATGTCGGAAACCACCTCTTTACGATACTCAAATTCTTGTGCAACGGCGATCATTACCTCACCATTATTACCGGCAGGCAGCCAGAAAATCCGCCATAGATCGTCGTCAATTGTTTGCTTGGAAAAACCACGTGCCGGAGAGAAGGCGATTTCATCACCGTGTTCACCGTCGGACAGCAGTTTCTCGCCATCACGGGTGAAAATCGCAAAGGCTAATGCCTCATCATCTAATAGTTTTTTACGGATATGTTTGGCTGATTTCACGCTTTTATTGATTCGTCCACTGTTTTGCTGCACCAGCATTTGGCGTAAATTGGAGGAGGCAAGCCGTTCGGCAAATAAAATCTGTTGGGTGTCGAAAACCTTGTCGGTTTCGTCTTTGGCTTTCAGCCAAGCGATAATGGTGGCAACGCTCCACAGTAGCAGTGAAGCGAAAGAGAGGATGATAATCAGGCGTAATCGCAGACTACTAATTTTCATCCACGTTACCTAAAGTGTAGCCGACACCGTGTACTGTGCGGATAAAATGGTTACCCAGTTTTTTACGTAGATTGTGGATATGTACTTCCAGCGCATTGCTGCTGATTTCATCATCCCAACCGTGTAGTTTTTCTTCGATTAAAGCTCGTGGCAGCACTCGGTCTTTATTCGATAGAAACAGCGCCAACAGTTTAAATTCGCGCGTAGTCAGGTTGATCGGCTGCCCGTCAATTTTAACCATACGGCTATCCGGCTCAAAGCTCAGATTGCCGTGAGTCATTATCGGGTTGAGGTTACCGTTGCGGCGGCGAATCAGCGCCTCTAGCCGTGCTGCCACTTCGCTTAAGGCGAACGGTTTGCACAGATAGTCATCTGCGCCCTGTTTCAAGCCACTGACCCGTTGCTCCAAGCTATCACGCGCCGTCAAAATCAGCACCGGCACATCTTGGTTTTGCTTGCGCCACTGTTGCAAAATATCCATGCCGTCCATTTTCGGCAGAGTGAGATCCAGCACCACCGCATCATAGGGGGCAGAATCCAGTGCTTGAAAACCGGTTTTGCCGTCTTTAAACCAATCCACCGTATAATTAAAGGTGGTTAAACCAACTTTTAGGCCGTCACCGATCAGAGGATCGTCTTCAATGAGCAAGATTCGCATGATTATTTCCGTTAGCTTGAATGGGGAAAACCGCACTTGGTTAAAAGTGCGGTTGTGTTTGTGTGCTATGGTTGCTGTACGCTATCTATTGTACTTTGATAACACGGTAAATTTCTACTTCGGTTTTATTCCAAGATTTATCCACTTCACCAAACAATTTAACTTTGTCGTTTGGGGTGATTTCTTGCCCTGCCCAAGCACGACGCTCGATTTCTACTTCAATGCTGCCACTGTCATCTTTGAATAAATAATCGTCTTTGCCGACTTGTTTTTCAATGAAACCTTCCAAGACGATAGGTTGATCATCTTTGGCATTTTGCACCTCGGTGACTTTGATCGCTGCAGCTTGTTCATTATTAAAACCACCGCGTTGCGTTTTGCCGTCACGGTGTTTCCCGTCATGCTTTTGTGCGATTCGCTCACCACCAAAGGTCGGCTGTGTCGTTTCAGTGGCTTGGGTTGCCGCCAGTGCGGTTCCGCTGATGGCAACTAATAAGGCTGATACAAGGGCTAATTTTTTCATAATAGATACTCTCCGAGTTTAATTTTCATCAAATATTGGCAAAGTGCGGTTGCATGATGATCAATGCTGCTGCGCTTTGTTGAGGGTATTAAAGCAAAGAGTTCTTAAAAAAAACTTAACCGTTAAAATTTTTAAATATATTTTTCCAAAACCTGTTGGATGCCGTTGTGATCGTTATCGCTGGTCACCAGTTTGGTCTGTGATTTCACGTCTTCTTCCGCGTTGCCCATCGCCACGCCTAAACCGACCGCCGTTAGCATGCTGATATCGTTGTGATTGTCGCCGAAGGCGATCACCTGCTGCGGATCGATATTCCAGCTTTGCAGCAGATCCAACAAACGCCCGCCTTTGCTGTTGCCGTTGTTGGCAACATCGACCCGATCAATCCAAGACCATTCGCAGCTAAATTGGTCGCTCGGCAATTGCGCCACCGCACTTTCCATCAACGTGCGGTCAGGGTGGCTGATCACAAATTTCCAGATCGCTTCCCCGGCAGCCAGCGGCTCATAAAAACTGCTGAGTTGACGCAGATCCGGGCGCACAGCTTCCGGACAGCGTGCCACCCATTCGCTGAATTTGCGCATATGCGGATTGAACTCAGTGAAGGTCATTTGATTACGGGTGTACATCAGCAGATGAATGCCCAACTCCTCAGCTACTTTAATCACTTTGCGTGCTTGCTGCCAGCTGAACGGATTGGCAATCGGCGTGCTGTCGTTTTTCACGTCGTAGATATAGGTGCCGTTGCAACAGATAATCGGAGTATCCAGTTGCAGTTGGTGGTAATAAGGCTTCACCGCCGTGTGATGGCGACCAGTTACCAACACCACTTTCACCCCTTTCTCACGCACGGCATTGATGGCTTCGATGCTGCTCGGCAGAATTTCGCCTTGGCTGTTGAGTAAAGTGCCGTCTAAATCAAATGCTACTACACGATATTTCATGGTTTATCCTTTTAAAGCGGTAGGTTGAGATACGAAATTTTTATAATTCCTTCTCCCTTGATGGGAGAAGGTGCCCGAAGGGCGGATGAGGGTGAGATATCGGATCACAGCACTGCATCCTGCCCCCTCATCCTGATTTTTGCTTCTGAACGAAGCCAAAATCTGTCCTTCTCCCACAAGGGGCGAAGGAATTCTAACGACTACGTTCCAGCATTTTCACTAATTCAGTTGCCAACACATGGCTTCCTTCTCCCTTGATGGGAGAAGGTGCCCGAAGGGCGGATGAGGGTGAGATATCGGATCGCAGCACTGCATCCTGCCCCCTCATCCTGATTTTTGCTTCTGAACGAAGCCAAAATCTGTCCTTCTCCCACAAGGGGCGAAGGAGTTCTAACGACTACGTTCCAGCATTTTCACTAATTCAGTTGCCAGCACATGGCTTCCTTCTCCCTTGATGGGAGAAGGGGCCCGAAGGGCGGATGAGGGTGAGATATCGGATCGCAGCACTGCATCCTACCCCCTCATCCTGATTTTTGCTTCTGAACGAAGCCAAAATCTGTCCTTCTCCCACAAGGGGCGAAGGAATTCTAACGACTACGTTCCAGCATTTTCACTAATTGAGTTGCCAGCACATTATTTACTTCTCCCATCGAGGGAGAAGAGAAATATAACAAGGCTTACTTTATCCGTTGGCGCACCATTTCAAATAAGCACACTCCGGTGGCGACGGAAACGTTGAGCGAAGAGACGCTGCCCGCCATTGGAATGCTTATCAGTTGATCGCAATGTTCACGGGTCAGGCGGCGCATGCCTTCGCCTTCGGCGCCCATCACCAGCGCAATGGCGCCGTCCAGTTTAGCCTGATACAAGGTTTCTGTTGCTTCTCCAGCTGTGCCGATCACCCAGATATTATGCTGTTGCTGCAATTCACGCAAGGTTCTGGCAAGGTTAGTAACCCGAATCAACGGCACGCTTTCCGCAGCGCCACAGGCGACTTTGCGTGCGGTGGAAGTGAGTTGCGCCGATTTGTCTTTTGGCACAATCACCGCATCCACGCCTGCGGCATCGGCGGTACGCAAACAAGCGCCTAAATTGTGCGGATCGGTCACACCGTCCAGCACCAACAAAAACGGTGCCTGTTTGCTACTTAAAATCAGATCCAGATCGTTTTCATTCAGCTCTTTTGCTGGCTGCACCCGCGCAATAATGCCTTGATGCACTTCACCGTCGGCTTTTTTATCCAGCGTTGTTCGGTTCATCTGCTGAATGGCAATGCCTAAATTTTGTAGCTGATTTAGCAATGGCTGCAAGCGTTTATCTTCACGTCCTTTCAGCACGTAGACTTCGATAATTCGCTCCGGCGCCGTGTTTAAAAAAGAGGAAACCGCATGGATTCCGTAAATGTTTTCGCTCATATTTGGTATTTGTTATTCATTTATGGGGACGTTAAGATAGCATAAAAACCGCTTGCTCAGTAGCCAAAATGTTTAGCGTGAAACGCAAAGTGCGGTTCGATAAAGCTGGCGATAAAATAGTAGCTGTGATCATAGCCGGGACGTAGATTAAATTCAACGCTGAAGCCGTGTTCGACCGCACTTTGCACGAATTTTTGTGGTTGCAGTTGTTCAGGATAGAAACTATCGGCGTCGCCTTGATCGATTAAGATCGGCAGTTTACGTTTGGCGTGCGCCAATTGCTGCAAACTGTCATATTGTGTCCAACTGTTGCGATCGTCGCCTAAATAAGTACCAAAAGCCTTGATGCCCCACGGAATTTTGCTGGGATTGACGATCGGCGCAAAGGCGGAAATCGAGCTAAACCGCTCGCTGTTTCTCAAACCGATCATTAGTGCGCCGTGTCCGCCCATCGAATGGCCGAAAATTGCCGCTTGTCCATTGAGCGGAAAGTGTTTTGCCAACAGTGACGGCAATTCATCGACGATATAGTCGTACATTCGGTAGTGCGCAGCCCAAGGTTGTTGGGTGGCATTCAGGTAAAATCCGGCGCCTTGCCCCAGATCGTAGCTGTCAGCATCAGCCACCATTTCGCCACGCGGACTGGTGTCGGGCATCACCAGCGCAAAACCGTATTGCGCTGCCAAGCGTTGTGCGCCGGCTTTGGTGGAAAAATTTTCATCGTTGCAGGTTAAACCGGACAGCCAATACAGCAATGGCACTTTTTGCTGCTCGGCTTGCGGTGGCAGATAGACGGCAAAAGTCATCTCAGATTGGGTGGCAGAAGAGAAATGGCGATAGCGCTGGTGCTGACCGCCAAACATTTTATTGCTGCTGATCAGTGTCAATGTTGTCATAAGATCCTCATATAGAAACAGTAAAGTGCGGTCTGACCGCACTTTGAGGTTAAGGAATTAATAGTGAATCACGCTGCGAATCGATTTGCCCTCGTGCATCAAGTCAAAGGCAGTGTTGATCTGCTCCAGCGGCATGGTGTGGGTGATAAAATCGCTGAGGGCAAATTCGCCGTCCAGATATTGCTGAATGATTTTTGGCAACTGGGTGCGGCCTTTCACGCCACCGAATGCCGAACCTCGCCACACCCGTCCGGTCACCAATTGGAATGGACGGGTACGAATTTCCGCCCCAGCAGGCGCCACACCGATAATCACCGATTCGCCCCAACCTTTGTGACAGCACTCTAGCGCCGCTCGCATAACATCAACATTGCCGATGCACTCAAATGAATAATCCACGCCGCCGTCGGTCATCTCGACAATTACTTCTTGAATCGGTTTGTCAAAATCTTTTGGATTGATACAGTCGGTTGCGCCCAATTTTTTTGCCATGTCAAATTTTTCTGGGTTGACATCGATCCCGATAATCCGACTAGCGCCAATCATACGCGCGCCGATAATCGCCGCCAAGCCGATACCGCCCAAGCCGAAAATCGCAATGCTGTCACCACTCTTGGCTTTGGCGGTGTTGATCACTGCGCCCATGCCGGTGGTGACGCCGCAACCGAGCAGGCAGATCTCCTCTAATGGAGCTTCCTTCTGAACTTTGGCTAGTGATACTTCGGCGACCACCGTGTATTCGGAAAAGGTTGAACAGCCCATATAGTGATAAATCGGCTGTCCGTCTTTGAAGAAACGTACCGTGCCGTCCGGCATCAAGCCTTTGCCCTGGGTTTCACGCACGGAGGAACAGAGATTGGTTTTGCCGGATAGGCAGAATTTGCATTTGCCACATTCGGCGGTGTAGAGCGGAATCACATGATCGCCCACCGCCACGCTGGTAACGCCTTCGCCGACCGCTTCGACGATGCCGGCGCCCTCATGCCCCAACACACAAGGGAAAACCCCTTCGGAGTCTTTGCCGGACAGGGTGTAAGCATCGGTATGACACACGCCGGTGGCGGCGATCCGTACCAATACTTCGCCTTTTTGCGGCGGCATCAAATCCAATTGTTCGATTTTCAACGGCTCATTCGGCGCCCAAGCAACAGCAGCTCGTGTTTTGATAAAATCAGTCATCGGCGTTCTCCTTGTTATGGTATCGGGTTAATGGAATATTTATTTACGTTTTCTACTTTTACTGAATGCCCCGCTTTTACTGCGTGGCGCTTTCTTCTTCTCGGCACGTTTCGGATCGGCTTTACCGCCTCTGCCGTCACGCAGCCGTTTTTCCAAACTTTCGGCGTAACGCACATTTTTCTTCAGCCGATCTTTGGCGGTTTTGCCTTCCCGTTGCGGCTTGCGTTCACTGGCGATCAACACAAAATCGATCTGTTTTTGTTCCAGACTGACCGCAGCGACTTTGATCCGCACTTTGTCACCGATACGGTAATACATACCGCTGTTCTCACCGATTAAACGCTGACCGGCGCTGTCGAACTGGTAATAATCGTTGTCGAGGGTGGAGATGTGCACCAAACCGTCAATAAAGAAATCGTTCAGGCGCACGAACAGCCCGAAACCGGTGACTGTGGAGATAATGCCGT
This sequence comes from Testudinibacter crocodili, assembly GCF_006228025.1. Lineage (NCBI taxonomy): Bacteria > Pseudomonadati > Pseudomonadota > Gammaproteobacteria > Pasteurellales > Pasteurellaceae > Testudinibacter > Testudinibacter crocodili. The sequence goes on along the minus strand of NZ_VDHF01000080.1, from coordinate 7,266 downwards.
CAAACTCTTCGCCGACATGATCTTGCATATATTCGCATTTCAGCCAATCGGCCACTTCAAGGGTGGCGTCGTCGGCACGGCGTTCGGTGGTGGAGCAGTGATCGCCGAGCAGATCGATGTCGTCCAGCAGATAATGGAAGCCGCCGCCGTTGGTCGAGCGCTTGTTGCTGCCTTGCTCTTTGGCAATCAGGTATTTAATCGCACGGTGTAGGCTTAAATCCGGGTAACGTCGAATCGGTGAGGTGAAATGGGCGTAGTTGTCCAATGCCAAACCAAAATGCCCGATATTGTCGGCGGAATAGACCGCTTGACTGAGTGAACGCAGCAGCATGGTTTGGATCAGCTCGTTATCGGGGCGTGCTTTCACTTGGGTCATCAATTCGGCGTAATCCGCCGGGGTTGGTTTCAACCCGCCGCCTAGGGTTAAACCGCACTCGTTGAGAAAACTACGGAATGCCATCAGTTTTTCCTCGCTTGGACTGGCGTGAATGCGGAACAGCGCCGGTTCTTGTGCTTTTTCCACAAACGTCGCCGCTGCAATATTGGCCTGGATCATGCACTCTTCGATGATTTTGTGGGCATCGTTGCGCACCACCGGTTCAATCCGTTCGATGCGTCCTTGTGGATTGAAAATAAATTGAGTTTCGATGGTTTCAAAATCAATCGCACCACGTTTTTTGCGCGCCTCGTTCAACACTTTAAACAGATTGTATAGCTCTTCTAAGTGTGGTACCAGCAAGGCGTAGCGTTGGCGCAGTTCTTCGTCGCCCTCTAAAATCCGCCACACTTTGGTGTAGGTCAAACGGGCGTGCGAGTTCATCACCGCTTCGTAGAACTTATAGCCGGTCATCTTGCCTTTTTTGGAAATATCCATTTCGCAGACCATGCATAACCGATCCACTTGCGGATTAAGCGAACACAGCCCGTTCGACAACACCTCCGGCAACATTGGCACCACTCGGTTCGGGAAATAGACCGAATTGCCACGGTTGCGGGCTTCAGCATCAAGTGCGGTTTTCAGCCGCACATAATAACTGACATCAGCAATTGCCACCCACAGTTTCCAGCCGCTGTCGCCGTTTTTGCGGGCATACACCGCATCGTCAAAATCGCGTGCATCTTCACCGTCAATCGTGACCAACGGTAGATCGCGCAGATTCACCCGCCCTTGTTTGGCTTCTTCGGTCACCTCTTCTTTGAGGCTAGAAACCTGCTTCAATACATTTTCTGGGAAAATATGCGGAATGTCGTGGTTGCGCAAGGCGATTTCCACTTCCATGCCCGGCGCCATATTGTCGCCCAGAATCTCGGTGATAATCCCGACCGGATTGTGGTTGCGGGTGCGTGGTTGCAGCTCGACTACCACCACTTGCCCCATGCGTGCACCCAGACGGTGTTCGTTCGGAATCAGAATATCGTGGCTGATGCGGCTGTCGTCCGGCACCACAAAGGCAATGCCGGATTCCATAAAAAAGCGCCCGACAATCTGTTTCTTACGGCTCTCCAAAATCCGCACGATCCGCACTTCTTGCCGCCCGCGGCGATCAAAGCCGTTCGGCTGCGCCAGCACATAATCGCCGTGCATCACCCGCTGCATTTGTCCGTTGGGAATAAACCAGTCGTCCTCTTTTTTGCCGCCGACCGAGCCTTCCACCTGCAAAAAACCGTAGCCGTCACGGTGTCCGATTACCGTACCTTTCAGCAACGACAATTTTTCCGGCAGGGCATAACATTGGCGTTTGGTAAACACCAATTGCCCATCGTTTTCCATCGCCCGCAAGCGACGGCGCATGCCTTCAACCTGCTCTTCGTCGCTAATCTTAAGTGCGGTCAGAATCGCCTGCCGACTCATCGGCGCATTGTGTTCACGAATAGTTTGTAAAATAAATTCACGGCTTGGAACCGGATTGTCATACTTCTCCGCTTCCGCCTGATAATTGGGATCTTTTGACATAATTTCTCCTTTTTATATTGCGTTTTTCTCGCTGTTTTTTGTTATGAATAAATGAAAACGTTGATCAGTTTGACATTCTGTGCGGTGGAAAGCAAGGGTAGCTAGCGATTAAATAGCGTGTAATGACAACTTTGACTGTTGGTGTTAATTCACTGGTTTTTGTAGTTTTGATGTATCTGGACTGCTTTATAATAAACAGGCTGCAATACGGCTTGTAGCCATAATAGCAACGGTTGATGTTTGTTTGTTATTTGAGCTATAGCCGCTTTTTCGCCACTACTTTTTGCTAATATAAGGCAAAAGTCGTCATAGTCCTGGGGATTGTGTTTAAAATGAGCACAATCGTCATTGTAATTCTCATCAATAGACGTTAATTAAACACTTCACTTTTTGACTAGATTAGGGCATATTCGCTCATTTCAACGAGTGTTAAACCAGAGAGGATAACATGTCTTTTGTCGAGCGGATTTTCCATGCCGCCCTGTTTGAAGTTTTGGCAGTGATATTTTCAGTTATCGGCTTGACGTTGCTGACCGATCATTCGGTGAGTGCGCTGTCGGCGACGGTTATTGTGATTTCGCTGATGGCGATGGTGTGGAATTTTGTGTTTAACTGGGGCTTTGACCGGGTTTTTCGTGGCGAAAGGGTATTACGCGGCTTCAAAGTGCGGTGCTTGCACGCGCTGTTATTTGAAGGCGGTTTATTGCTGTTCACCATCCCAGTGGTGGCATATTTGCTGAATATCAGCTTTTACCAAGCGTTTATCATGGATCTGGGCATCACCGTCTTTATTTTGCTTTATACGGTGTTGTACAACTGGGTTTATGACCATGTGCGGGTGTGGATTATTAGGCGTAGAGCTTAGTCAAATACAGGTAAGATTCGGGAAACTAACGGTTTCCCGATTTTTATGGTCAATAGCCACTTATTCCTTCGCTAACAAAAATACGCCTCTGGAAGAAAAATGCACGTAGGCGCTTTGTTGTCCGGCATTGAAGTCTTCCGGATTAAGGTTGATCAGCAGGGATTGTCCGTGCCAATCGGCGACGATTTCCCAGTGGTTGCCCATGTAAACCGCACTTTTGATATCGCAACGCTGGCTCTCTTCACCGCTGCTGAGCAGTGAAATGGCTTCAGGGCGGATGCCGACCAAGCATTCGCCGTCTGCCAAATCAAATTGAGCTCGGTTTGCCAGTTCAAAGCGATACTGATTAACCGTTACGTTTTGTCCCTGTAATATGCCCGGCAGAATATTGGATTCGCCCATAAAATTGGCTAAAAACAGCGAATTAGGGTGCAGATACAGCTCTTTGGCAGCGGCTTTTTGCATAATATGCCCTTTGTGCATTACGATCACTTCGTCGGAGACTGCAAAGGCTTCCGATTGATCGTGGGTGACATACAGCGAGGTGATACCCAGACGTTGTTGTAATTCACGGATTTTTTCGCGCATACTGCGTCGTAAGTTGGCGTCCAAATTACTCAGCGGCTCATCGAACAGCAATACTTTCGGTTTCAGCACCAATGCACGTGCCAGTGCCACCCGTTGCTGTTGTCCGCCGGAGATTTGATCGACGAAGCGCTCTTCAAATCCCGCCAGATCGACCAGTTCCAGCGCCTCTTTCACCCGCTGTTTCTGTTCCGCTTTGCTCACGCCTTGCATTTTAAGCCCGTAACCGACGTTATCGCCAATCGACATATGCGGAAACAACGCATACGATTGGAAAACGATACAAATATCGCGGTTTTGGATCGAGGATTTGGTGACATCTTCACCGTCAATAAAAATTTGTCCTGAAGTTGGATTTTCTAAACCTGCTACCAAACGTAAAACGGTCGTTTTGCCGCAGCCAGAAGGACCGAGCAATGTCACCATAGTGCCACGTTTGATGGTCAAATTTAAGTTATCGATCACCACTGATTTGCCGAAAGACTTGGTGATATTTTTTAATACTAAGAACTCTTGATCTTGATTATCCATATTATTTTCTCTTAATTTTATAGCCCGATATTATTGCATTTTTTTCGCTTTCGAACGGGAAATTCGGGTATCGCCCACGATCCAGTCAAACAGTAAAATAATCGCCATCATCACCACAATCAGCACCGAGCCGTAGGCAATCGCTACCCCGTATTCGCCGTCCTCGACCCGGTTTAAGATGTACGCCGTGGCGACCCGGGTGTCGGCAGTGACCAAAAAGATGATAGCGCTGACGGTGGTCATTGCCCGCACAAAACTGGTGACCAATGCCGATAGCAGCGCCGGTTTGAGCAGCGGAAAGACAATAAACAGAATGGTTTTTAACGAGCCGGCTTTCAACGACAGCGAGGCTTCGTCCAAGGATTTGTCCAGCTGCCCTAAACCGGCGATTGCGGCACGCATACCAATCGGCAGATCGCGCATCACCATCGAAATGATAATGATGATACCGGTGCCGGTGATATACAACGGCGCATTGTTAAACGCCAGAATATAAGAGACCCCGGCCACCGTTCCCGGCACGGCAAAACACAGCATGGTCAAAAACTCGAGGGTTTTCTTGCCTTGGAAATCTTTGCGCACCACGATGTAAGCGATCAGCAAACCGAAAAGTGCGGTCAGCGGGGCGGCAATGCCGGCGTAGATAAGGGTGTTGATCAGCGATGGCCAAGCGCCTTCACTAAACCCTTGTCCGAACATCATGATGTAGTTGTTGAAGGTGAAGCTGTAGTCCACACCCCAGTTGACAGTGAAGCTGCCGTAGAAAATACTGCCGTACAGTGCAATATTAAACAGCACCCAGCCTGCCAGCATCACAATAATCACATTGCGCAGCATCGGCGGCAGTTCTTGCACGTCGCCCCGGTAGGATTTGCCCGACACGGTGACATAAGAGCGGTTGCCGATCCAGATATACTGAATGATAAAGATCGCCAGCGAGAAAATCAGTAAGATTGAGCCTAGCGTACTGGCCGAAGCGTAATCCAACTGTGAGCCGGCGATATAAAAATAGATCTGGGTGGCGATCACATCAAAACTGCCGCCCAACACCAATGGGTTACTGAAGTCTGCCAACGATTGGATAAACACGATTAAAAAAGAGTTGGCCAGTGCCGGACGCAGCAACGGAAAAATGATGTTATAAAAGGTTTGATAACGGTTGGCACGCAGCGTATAAGAGGCTTCTTCAATCGACGGGTGAATCGATTTCAGCGCCCCGTCCAAAATCATAAAAGAGATCGGGGTGAATGCCAGAATTTGGGCAATCGCAATCCCATTGAAACCATACAGCCAGTTGTGGTTGGTGAATCCTAAGTAGGTATCTAAAAACTCAGTGACATAGCCGGAACGCCCCAACATCAGGGTTACGCCCAGACCGACCACAAACGGCGGCGTCACAATCGGTAAAATCGAGAAGATTTTGCCGATGAAGGCGGTTTTGCGCGCGATTCGGGTGGTGTAAAGCGCAAAAGCCAAGCCGAATACGGTGGACAGAATGCCGACAAAAGCTGACAGAAACAGCGAATTGCCGATAACACGGATAATATAAGATTGTCCGAGAATCCTGACCACTTGTTCAGGAGCAAAAACATCGCCGTCGTAGAACATTGAAATAAAAATCGCAATGGTCGGATAGACGATAAAAAAGAAAATCAGCAATACAATGCTGATTAAGGAGGCGATAATAAATTGATCGCCTTGCATCACTTTCAGCTTGGCTAAATACAGAGTGGCAAGTGCGGTCAGGGAGATCATCAAGATAATCGTGGAATAGCCCAGACTGACGCGGAAAAACATGGCGCTTAGCAGCACAAAAAGTGCGGTCGCCGCGACCAGCATTAAGCCGATTTTTTGTCGTTGCCCTGCCGGGAGCGTGAGTTTTTGAATGCCCCAAATCGCAATCAGCGGCAAGAACCACAGCCAACTCAAATTGACGGAAGACCAGCCCATGGCGGTGAGAATCTCGTCGCTGGTCGAATCAAAAAGTCCGTAATCCAGTGCTTTGGACGGCAGCAGCAAAAAGGCGGCAAAGGCTAAAAGAATCCAAAAGGATGCGGTTTGTAGTATTGGCGGTCTGGCGGAATGCATAAAACCTCGCAGAAACGAAAAGGGAATACGCCTGTTTCCAGTGCGGTATTCCCGTACTATTAAAATTTATTGAGCCAGTTTGACGTCGTTAACCCATTTGGTGATCAACCGTTTTCTTTCGTCGGCAGAACCGTATTTTTCAAAATCATAGTTAATCAACACCAGCTTGTTCGGATCAAACGCACTGGCAGACTGCTCGGCAGTGGTGTTGGTCAGTGTTTGGTAAGATTCGCCTTTTTTCCAAGAGAGCTCTTGCCCTTCTTTCGACAGTGCCCAGTCAACAAACAGCTTGGCGTTATCCAAGTTGCGTGCGCCTTTGATAATACTGACGCCGCCCAGTTCATAGCCGGTGCCTTCGCAAGGCACAATCAGCTCAACCGGCGCACCTTTCTCTTTTGCCAAGGCGTAGTCATGCAAGAAACCGATGCCGATAGTGGCTTCACCGCGCGCAGTATTTTGCGATGGCGTAACCCCGGATTTGGTGTATTGCGAGATATTGCCGTGTAGCTGTTTAAAGTAGTCAAAGGCTTTGTCTTCACCCCACAACTGCACAAACGTGGCAATGGCAGTATACGCCGTGCCGGAACTTTGCGGGTCGGCGATTTGAACCTCGCCTTTTAAGCGTGGGTCGGTTAAATCGGACCAGCATTTTGGTACTTCATTGATGCCCAATTTTTTCAAGCGTTCGGTATTCACGCCATAACCCAAAATCCCCATATAAATCGCTGAGGTGTAATTGCCTTTCACTTTGGCAGGATCACGGAATTTTTCGACAATTTGTGCGAGGTTAGGCGAGGCATAAGCTTCCAACAGCCCTAATTCGCCGGCTTGCGATTGCGGATCCAAGGTGCCGCCGTACCAAACATCGGCTTGCGGATTGCCTTTTTCGGCTTCGATTTTAGCGAAAGTGCTGCCGGAGCCATTACGAATAAAAGATGTTTTGACATCATATTTTTCACCAAAGGCTTTTGTTTCGGCTTCACATAAGGCATTCGTGCCACTGCAATAAATGACCAAACGTCCGGCAGCATTTGCGCCACCGCTTAACAGGGCTGTGCTGAGCAGAGCGGCTGAAACGGTAGCAGCCAGTGTATTGAATTTCATGGTTATTTCCTTTTTTCAAATGAAAATAAAAGTGGTTGATTTTGTACTATAAACAACATTTAATCTGTTAAATTATTCTATACAAATAAAAAAGAAAATTATGTGATCGAACTCGCAAATACTTAGGGTCTGTTGATCT
>NZ_VDHF01000008.1:0-63214 GCF_006228025.1 Testudinibacter crocodili | reverse complement strand
TTTTGTATGGGCGCAAAAAAGCAAAAGTGCGGTGTTGCAGGATAGTAACTAGATGGCAAAAAATACCCCACCAGTCAGTGGGGCGAGAGGCAAGATGAAAAAGCAGATAATTAAAACTATTTTTGTGATACCAACCCGATAAAGGTTTTACGCGGCGAGCCGAGGCCGAGCTGTTCTGCTTCATTAACTAAATTCATCGCTCGGTTAACATCATTGTTTTTTATAGCATTGCGAATCGCATTATTAAAATATTGTTCGGTTTCTTGTTCCACGGGTTTTGTTAATGGTTTCTCGGTTTTTGTATTGCGACCGACAGCTTGTGGCTCAACCGCACTTTTAGTTTTAAATTCTGGCATTGCTAAGCCGATAAATTGAGTGCTTTGTTTTCCGTCAACCTCGATATGAATCTTCCCATTAAGACTGTGCTTGGCTTGTAAATCATCAATTGCCGGTGGTTGGTTGCCGCGGGCTTTGGCATATAATTTTGCCGGATGTGGCACAGTGGTACTGCCTTTCAGATCGTCATCAGTGGTATAAACTAACAAATAGATGTAATCCTGATTTGGCGTTGGGGTCAGTTGCAGTGCTTTGCTTAAGCGGTTGCCTTGCAATCCGCTCTCGTTTTGAAACTGGAAGGTATTTGCCGGATAAGTGGCTGCGAGATTGAAATTGGCATCCAAAACGGCGACATTCGGGACAAAAATATGCTCGTTGTCTTCAACCGAGCTGCTAATCGTAATATCCAACGTTCCCTGATTGGCAGGCAGGCGGTAAGCAGCGATCGGGCTGTCAATGCTGCTGAGATTGCGTTGCTGGGCATCAAGTGTGGTCGTTTGTTGCTGTGACAAGCCAATTTCTTGCCAAGTCAGCTTGCTGGCCGCTTGTGGATTGATATGCGGTTGTGCCGCATAGCTTGCAGCGGAACAGAGTAAACCGACGCTTAATACGGTTGAACTAATCCATTTTTTCATATTGACCTCAGATTTTGATAAAAAAGAACCGCTCTTTGCAGGTTCAAAGAGCGGTAGAAAGTGAATTACCACCAAGCTTCGAATTGAACACCGTAGACAAATTCATGCTCATTGGCTTTTGCCGTGCCAACACGATCGCCGAATTTATCATTCCAGTCGGCATAAGTGCCGAATACGCGAATGGCAGGGCGTGCCCAGATGCTGTCACCGGCTTGCCATTGTTGGGCTAAGGTGACTTTTTTCAGATCATTCTTTTTACCGCTGGCTTGGTCTTTAATGCGATCATAGCCAAATTCAACTAATGTACTCATGGTATTATTCCATTTATACATCGGGCGGATGCCGGCAGAGTACCAAGTGTTACCTTTATTGTTATCTAAGTCGGTTTTTTGGTAGATTAAAGCATACATTGCTTCGATGCGTTCGCTGAATTTCACTACACCTTGGTCAATTAAACGTAGCATATGTCCGTTATTATTAATTGAACTGCCTTGTGAATGTCCGCTATTCCAAGAGGTCATCGAATCGGTTGCATACTGCACAGTGAATTTATTGAAGCCACCGAAAAATTCATTTTGAGTATGTTCTGCTGTCAACATATAGCCGTGTTTGCTGGCACCATTGGCAAATGTTGCACCGTCTTTGGTATGAGCGTTACCGAAATCCACACCGAATTCCAGTTTGCCGTTTTGATTGACATTAAGATCGGCTAAACGGAGATCAAACACATCATTGTAAACATCGGCTTTATTTCTTTCGGTGATATACTCAATTTTCCCTGTGTTTGAGTTGAAGCGGTAGAAACTGGAATATCCGAACGCATCTGCACCACCGGCTTCGGTGTTGCGGGTGACCGCCACTGACAATTTACCAAAGCCCAGATCGATATTTTCCACCCCAGCGCCCGGTCCAGAAATATCCCAATAGTAGAAGTCGTTCATGTGTACGTCGTGGCGTTGATAGAAACGTTTACCCGCCCAGAGTGTCGCACCTGGCAGCGAATCGGCAAAGTTTTTAAACTGAACGTTGACTTCGCGCAATGCCGGATTGGTGGACTCCCAATCATTTTGTTGGCTGACGGAATAAGCAACATTAGTATCTAAATAGATGCTTTTCTCACCCTGTTTGAATAATTCCTGCCCTAATTTCAGTTCAGCATAGGTTTCGGCTTCATTACCCAAACGATACTTCGCCGGAGCACCGGTCGCGGTGAAAGTGGTTTGTTCTCCGCCGCCGGATGTCCAACCAATACCGGAACGGGCATAACCGTGAAAATCAACCGCACTTGCCGTGCTGGCAAGCAACGTACTGCCGATGGCAATGGCGAGCAATGTTTTTTTACTGTTCATAATGTTGGCCTCTTTTATAGGTTAAAGTTACTACATTTTAAGTGGCTTATTTTCCCTGAAGCAGGGTCAGCGCAATAAGCCGGATTTTACAGACAAAAGTATCCCGTCCGACTATATTTAAAATAGTCGAAATAGTTAAAATGGATTTAAAAACAGAGTGTTATTGGGGTATTACACGCCGATTTCTTTATGTAGCCGTCGGCAGGCAGTACCATCATCTTTAAATAAATGGCAGCGTTGCGGTACAATCCCGATATCCATCACTTGCCCTTCTTCGACCAGCACTACATCGTTTTGACGGTAGACCAAGGTCGGCTGTTTGATTTCCGGAATTTCTAGATGGATTTGGGTTTCGTTACCGAGCAGTTCGACCACGGTGACGATGCCTTTCAATTTGATCTCCGCCTTATCTGCCGGAATCAAATGTTCTGGGCGCACGCCTAAGGAAAGATTTTCACCGACTCTGACCCCGGTTCCTTCCACCGGAATCCAAAAATGGTGATGATGGGCATCCGGTAGTTCAATTTGTACTCGTTGCTTTTCAACGGCGGTAACTTTCACTGGTAAAAAGTTCATTTTAGGTGACCCGATAAACCCGGCAACAAAGCGATTTGTCGGATAGTGATATAGCTCCAGCGGTTTACCAACTTGCGCGATGCCACCGGCGTTCAACACCACAATTTTATTTGCCAAGGTCATGGCTTCGATTTGATCGTGGGTAACATAAATCATAGTGCGATTGAGTTTTTTATGCAGTTTGGAAATCTCGACCCGCATTTGTACCCGTAATGCAGCGTCCAGATTGGAAAGCGGTTCGTCAAGCAGAAAGACTTGCGGTTGCGAAACTAAGGTTCGTCCAATTGCTACCCGTTGCCGTTGTCCGCCGGACAAGGCTTTTGGTTTGCGATCCAACAAATGTGCCAATTGCAGAATTTCGGCAACTTGATTAACACGTTTGCTACGCTCTTCTCGGTTGACCCCGGCCAGTTTTAAACCGAATGACATATTTTCCGCTACATCCAAGTGCGGGTAAAGTGCATAAGACTGGAACACCATGCCGATGCCACGCTTGGCGGGCGGCACATCGTTCATCAGGGTATCGCCGATGTACAATTCGCCGGAAGTGATGTCTTCCAAACCGGCAATCATGCGCAACAGGGTCGATTTTCCACAGCCGGAAGGTCCGACGAATACCACAAATTCCCCTTCTTCGATCTCTAAATTAATATCTTTGGAAATGTGGATATCACCATAAGATTTATAGACTTTGCGTAAAGAAAGACTCGACATAATTTTTCCCCTGTGCAGGTTTTTATTCTATTATATTTGCTATAACCCAATAGCTAATGGTGGTTAGTATGCCGAGAGAAAGCAAGAAAAAAATCCTCCTTTGCAGAATTTTTTTAGGCGGAGGTGAAAAATAGGCATAAAACACAGAATATTTTTTATACGTTTATATTGTGATCAAGATCAGATTTATACGCTTATTTTCTGTGATCGCTATCGCAAAAAGTGCGGTTTGTGTGATCGAGATCACCGTTTGTGCGGCAAGGGAGGAGCAACAGGGATGATGCCCTCCTAATATTAAAACGGCAATATGAGTGAAAATAGTGGCGACAAGCTGTGTTACTCAAATCATTTTATTCAAATTATTCAAATAAGGACTGGTTATGATCAAAAATAAATATTTAACCCTGACACTAAGTGCGGTTGCTGCATTAGTCGTTTCAAGCAGCAGTCTGGCAAAGCTGGAAGCCGGGAAGCTTGTCATTTGGATCAATGGTGACAAAGGGTATGACGGTTTGGCGGAAGTGGGTAAAAAATTCGAAGCCGATACCGGTATTCCAGTGTTGGTCGAGCATCCAGATAAACTGGAAGAAAAATACCCACAAGTGGCATCAACCGGCGACGGTCCGGATATTGTTTTCTGGGCGCATGACCGTTTTGGCGGCTACGCACAAGCCGGATTATTGTCGGAGTTACACCCAAGCCAAGCATTTAAAGATAAATTTGTTCCCTTTGCTTGGGATGCCGTCAGTTACAACGGCAAAATCATCGGTTATCCAGTGGCAATTGAAGCCCTCTCGCTGATTTATAATAAAGATTTATTGCCAGAAGCACCAAAAACCTGGGAAGAGGTGACGGCATTGGATGCAAAACTGAAAAAAGAAGGCAAAAATGCAGTGATGTGGAATTTGGCAGAACCGTATTTCACTTGGCCGATTATCGCAGCTGATGGCGGATATGCGTTTAAGTATGAAAACGGGCAGTACAACACCGCGGATATTGGAGTCAACAATGAAGGCTCGCAGCGAGGGTTGCAATTTGTGGTTGATTTGGTGAAAAACAAAGTGATCAATGCTGATACCGATTATGCCATTGCTGAAGCTTCTTTTAACAAAGGGCAAACGGCATTAACGATTAACGGTCCTTGGGCATGGGGCAATATTGAAAAGAGCGGTATCAATTACGGCGTAGCCGTGTTGCCGACCTTGAATGGCCAGCCATCAAAACCGTTTGTCGGAGTCTTGAGCGCAGGCATCAACTCCGCCAGCCCGAACCAAGATTTAGCGGTCGAATTTTTGGAAAATTACCTGTTGACCAATGAGGGACTGGATAGCGTCAATAAAGACAAACCGTTGGGTGCGGTGGCGTTGACCTCTTATCAGACTGAATTGGCAAAAGACAGCCGGATTGCTGCCACCATGCAGAATGCGGAAAACGGCGAAATTATGCCGAATGTACCGCAAATGTCTGCGTTTTGGTATGCGGAGCGCAGTGCGATTATCAATGCGGTCAACCAACGGCAAAGCGTCAAAGAGGCATTGGATGATGCGGCAGGACGGATTAAAGCTCAGTAAAAACCCAGTGTAATTATTTTTGTTTTAACCGCACTTTGCCTTTTTAACAATACAAAGTGCGGTCTTTTGTTTCGGACAGGCGGTGTTATGCAACCAACAATCCCCCAACCAATCCCTCAACCAGGGGCACACTCTGCGGATCGTTCTTTCGCTAAATACCTTAAATGGGGAGTGATTACCCTTGTGCTGCTGATTGATTTTTATCTGGTCTCGGTGATGTATCTGCAAGGTGAAATTTTGTTTGCGATTTTGACCTTGGTGGTGATCAGTTCCGGTATTTATGTGTTTGCCAACCCCAAAACCTATGCGTGGCGCTATGTTTATCCCGGCATTATGGGCATGGGAATTTTCATTCTGTTTCCGCTGATCTGCACTATTGTAATTGCGTTCACCAATTACAGTGGCACCAACCAGCTGGCATTTGAAAGAGCGGTCAGCGTGCTGTCGCAGCAACGCTATTTCTCCGGTGAAAAATACGACTTCAAACTGTTTGCGCAAGCGGATAACCAGTGGCAAATAGAAGTGACGTCGGCACAGGGCGAGAGCTACCTTTCCGATGATTTTCGCTTTGGCAGTGAAACGATCGCGCTACAGCTCGAAAGTGCGGTCAGCGCACAGCCTGCGGTGCCGCTAAAAACCGTGATTGAAAATCGCAATCTGTTGCAGCAAAGCCGCTTGATTCTGCCAAACGGCGCTGAACTGAGTATGAGTTCATTGCGCCAATTTGCGCAGCAAAGCCCACGTTATCAATATCATAGTGAAAATGAAGAGCTGGTTAATTTGGAAAACGGCAAACGCTATAAGGCCAATAACCAAATCGGTTTTTTCCAATTGATCGATAATCAAGGCAATTGGCAAGCAGAAACATTGGAGCCGGGTTATACAGTGCTGACTGGTTGGAGCAACTTCATTAAAATCTTCAGCGATGAGGGTATTCAAAAACCGTTTATCCAGATTTTTATCTGGACGGTAATTTTTTCAGTGCTGACAGTATTGTTCACCGTGATGATCGGCATGATTTTAGCCTGTGTGGTGCAGTGGGAGCCGTTGCGAGGCAAAGGGGTTTACCGCTTGTTGCTGATTCTGCCTTATGCTGTACCGGCGTTTATCTCAATTCTGATTTTTAAAGGCTTGTTCAACCAAAGTTTCGGTGAAATCAACCTGATTTTAAACCAGGTGTTTGGCATTCGTCCGGAATGGTTCAATAGCCCGACGTTAGCCAAAGTGATGTTAGTGATTGTCAACACCTGGCTGGGGTATCCGTATATGATGATTTTATGCATGGGCTTACTGAAAGCGATTCCACAAGATTTGTACGAAGCTTCCGCAATGGATGGTGCCAGCACCTGGCAGAATTTCAGCAAAATCACAGTGCCGTTGCTGATCAAACCACTCACGCCACTAATGATTGCTTCGTTTGCGTTTAATTTCAATAATTTCGTGTTGATTCAATTGTTGACCAACGGACGTCCGGATATGATCGGCACCTCAACCCCGGCAGGTCACACCGACTTATTGGTCAGCTACACTTACCGAATTGCATTTGAAGGCAGTGGTGCGCAAGACTTCGGCTTGGCGGCGGCAATCGCGACGATTATCTTCCTGTTGGTCGGCGGCTTGGCGCTACTCAATCTGAAAGCCACCAAGTTAAAACTGGATTAGGAGAAACAATATGGCAATGGTACAACCTAAATCAATGCGTTACCGCTTATGGGCAACCCACTTATTATTAATCGGCTTTTTGGCGCTGATCCTGTTTCCGCTGCTGATGGTGATTGGGATTTCATTGCGGCCGGGCAATTTGGCGATCGGTGATCTGATTCCGCAACAAATTTCGTGGGAACATTGGCAGCTGGCGTTGGGCATCGAAGTGGTGAACGCCGACGGTTCAATCAGCAAGCCACCGTTTCCGGTGCTGCTGTGGCTATGGAATTCGGTCAAAATCGCCAGCATCAGTGCGGTCGGGATTGTCGCACTGTCCACCACCTGTGCTTATGCCTTTGCCCGCATGAAATTCAAAGGCAAAAAAACCATTTTGCAAGGCATGCTGATCTTTCAAATGTTCCCGGCAGTGCTGTCGCTGGTGGCGTTGTATGCCTTATTTGACCGCTTGGGCATCTATGTGCCGTTTTTGGGCTTGAACACCCACGGTGGGGTGATCTTCGCCTATCTGGGCGGCATTGCGTTGCATGTCTGGACGATTAAAGGTTATTTTGAAACCATTGACGGTTCACTGGAAGAAGCCGCCGCATTGGACGGTGCGACGCCGTGGCAGGCATTCCGGTTAGTATTATTGCCGTTGTCGGTGCCGATTTTGGCGGTGGTGTTTATCTTGTCATTTATCGCTGCGATCACCGAATTTCCGGTGGCCTCACTGCTGTTGCGCGATGTCAACAGCTACACGTTGGCGGTCGGCATGCAGCAATATCTCTATCCACAAAACTACCTTTGGGGCGATTTTGCCGCCGCCGCAGTACTATCCGCCATTCCCATCACGTTAGTTTTCTTGCTGGCGCAACGCTGGCTGGTCGGCGGTTTAACTGCCGGCGGGGTCAAAGGCTAGGTATAATCCATAACTTATTGTTAAACCGCACTTTTTATTGATAACTAAAGTGCGGTTTTTTTAGATAAAAATAATAAACTTGTGATCTCTATCCGTTTTTTCAACGGCTTTTTTGTTATAACTATTGGTCAATAAAAATAAAAAAGAGGCTTTAAATGAAAGCGGTAAAACACATTCCAGCACAAGATATTAATCCCAACAGTATCGATACCTTGATCGATTTACAGGACAATTTTTGTATTATCGATGTACAGCAGCCGGCTCAGTTGCACAATTTAATTGTGCGCAGCTTAAATAATAAAAAAATCAGCTATAAATTGACGACCGACAATGTTGATCCGCTAATCAATGAGCCATTTAACCTCGGACACACCCAAGGTAGCAGCGGCTTCTTTTCCGGACTGTTTTATTATGTTTGGCTGAAAATTCATAATCTCAGCGTCGGCAAAAAGCCACATATTGCCCTCAATTTTGAAACCGCTAAAAATCAAATTTCCCTGACGTTTGTGGTGTGATGGCTTAAATTTACGCTAAACCGCACTTTCACTTATTTTTTGCAAAGTGCGGTAGCAATCAGTTGGAATAGCCCATTAAGGTTAATAAATGCCGGGTGTATTCAATCGATTCGGTGCGGTTGTTGACGCCGATTTTTTGATACAGGTTGCGGATATGGGTTTTGATGGTAGTGGGTGCCACTTGCAGCTCGGTGGCGATTTGCTCGTTGCTGTAGCCGGAGTAGATTAAGCCTAGCACCTGCCATTCCCGTTGGGTCAGCGGACTGATACGCAACAATTCCGGCACTTGCGGATTTTGTAGCAGTTTTTCAACAAAGGTTTCATCGAAATGGGCGAATTTATGCCGATAGTACTGGTTGATGCTGCGCAAAATAAACTGTGCTTTATGGGTCAATAATTCGTCTAAAATATTCAATTGCAATAGTTGGCGTAACTGTTGTGCCATGATTTCGCCTTCAATCACAAAAATACTGATAAAATTAGTCTGCTTGCTGAGTTCCAGCGCTTCAAGCAGGCTTTTTTGTGCGGCGACTGCATTGCCTTGTAGGAAACAAATGCGGTTGTACAGCACCAAATCTTTATTCAACTCGCTGATAAAATTATAAGTTCTGGCGGTGCTGATCAATTTTTCGCTGAGTAGTAACGCATCTTCATATTGTTGCAGAATAATGTTGGCACGCATGATATTGCGCCATTGGCGGTGTGAAAAATGGTTGGTGTCTTGCGCCGGTCGGTCACTTTGCAACAGCCAAGAGCGGGTTTGCTGCTGGTCGTCTTTCATCTGCCAACACAGCAGTTCGGCTTCATTATGGTGCGACAGCCAATCATTGTGATAATGGTGGGTTTGCAGCAGGCTGCGTTGGTGGCGCAGGATTCGTTCGGCATTGTCCAGATTGCCACGGGTAATTGAAATTTTCGCCAATAATGATAGGCACTGTAATTTATCCGCTTCGTTCGCCAACACCTCTAATCCAGCTTCCGCCATTGCCTCGGCTTTGTCCAGTGAATACCACTCCCATAAGATATGCCCTTTCAGACGCAATAAAAACTCATACATCGGCAGTTTTTGCAGATGTTGTTTTTTCACCAGCAGTGTGGCTTTGTCGAGAATATCGTAGGCGGTTTGCAGAAACCCCTGCGCTAGCAGAATTTCTGCTTGTTGCAATAGCGACCATAAAATATGGTGATAGGCTTGGTTTTGTTGCGCCAGTTTTTCCGCCTCGCGCATCATCTTCAGCGCTTGGTTCAGCTGGCCGCGACAATGCTGTGCTTCGCCGATCACTGCGGTGGCGACAATATGAGCGTACTGTTTTTCTTGCGGCAGATATTGCAAGGCGGTGGTTGCCAGTTGCAGTGCGGTTTGATCATCACCAGCATTGATCGCCACTTGCGCCCGCAGCGCATCGAATTCTGCTTGTAGTTGCCGATCAATATCGATATTTTGTTGTTGGGTTGCTATGGTGAATTTTTGCAACAATCCGCCGACTTCATGGTGTTTGTGCTGGCTTTGCAGCAACCAGGCTTGCAACAGCACTAAACGGGGATAGGTTGCCAATTGCTGAAATTGCACCGCACTTAGGCTCTCTTCCAATAGTTTCAGCTCACCTTGGTGATACAGCTGCCAACCGATTTGTTGCAGCAGTGCCAACAGGATTTTCGGTTGTTGCAGTTGCATGGCGTGATACAGCGCTTCGGTAGCATAGCCGATTTCCAACCACGCATCGGCGGCTTGTTGATGTAAACGTTGCAGTTCCGGCTGTGTCAATTCACGCGAATGGGCTAAAAATGAGGCGAACAGCGGGTGAAAACGCCACCACTGCTCTTGTTGATCGATATTGATCGGATAGACAAACAAGCCCTGTTTCACCAGATTATCTAAGCGTAGTCGGCTGTCAGATAAACCGGTAATTTTTTCAACTAAAAACTCATTCATCGAACGCAACAGTGAACAACGCAGCAAAAACAGGCGGGTATCCGCATCGAGATTGTGAAACACTTCGTCGTTCAAATATTCGCTGATGTGATTGCTGTTGATTTTGGTGATCGACTTTGCCGCTTCGTGTAACGAGGTTTGATGTTGTCGGGCATACAAATTGACCAGTTGCAGTGCGGTCGGCCAGCCTTCGACCTGATCGCAAAGCCGGTGTATTTCAGGTTCCGACAGCATTTCTTGATTATGCTCCAGATCATTACGTCCCTGAAAAAACTGGCGACTTTCGTCATGCGTAAATGGCAATTGAGTGATGTCGAGTTCCAACAGCAGTTCTTGCACCCGCAGGGTGGCGAGATTCAACGGCGGCATACTGCGCGAGATCAAAATCAGGGTCATATTTTGCGGCTGGTTTTTAATCCAAAATTTAAGTCCTTCGTGGATTTCATTGTTATCAATCAAGTGATAATCGTCGATCACCACAAAAAAGTGCGGTTTGAAGCGATTGCTTTCCACTAACAATTGGCTCAACGCCGCCAGGAAATTGGTTTGTGCTGGATTGGCGGTTGTGCCGTTGTCCTGATGGGTGGCGCGTGCCAAAGCAGCACGAAAATAGGTGATAAAGCGCTCACTTTCATTGTCGCTTTCGTCAAGCGAATACCAGCCGAGATTTTGTTGATTCTCTGCCCACTGTGACAGCAGCGTGGTTTTACCGTAACCGGCAGGTGCATTGATCAATACTAACGGATACTGTGCTGTATTTTCCAATAATGCCAGCAAACGAGAACGGACAACAACATGCTGTAAACGTGACGAATGGCTGAGTTTGGATGGAATAAGCATTATTTTTCCTGAAGAGTATGATCAACGAGCGCTAATGATAAAAGCTATTTTCGGTACCGACAAGCGCTAATCCGCTTACGCCTCAATTATCCTCCTACAAAGATTGTAACAAGGAGGAGTAAAAATCATCAGGTTGTTGCATAATAGTGTTAAATCATTTATTGACGTTTTATTACTATTCAGGAGACAGGGGTTATGTCAGTGACACAAGCAATTGCATTCAATCATCAACAGTTTGATTTGGCAATTAAAAAACAGTGCCGTTATTTAGGTTTCGACAATCCGCAGCAATTAACATTAACCCAGTGGTATCACGCATTGTCGCAAGCAGTGTTGGATCTCTCCTATTGTGAAAGCAAACCGTTAGTGTCCGAACAGCGCCATGTTAATTATCTCTCGATGGAGTTTTTAATCGGGCGTTTGACCGGCAACAATTTGCTGAATTTGGGCTGGTATCAGCCAGTGCAGTCATACCTGCAACAATATCAAATCGAATTGACGGATTTACTGGAACAGGAGCGCGATCCGGCGCTCGGCAACGGCGGCTTGGGACGTTTGGCGGCGTGTTATTTGGATTCGATGGCAGCGATTGAACAGCCAGCGACCGGTTATGGCTTGCATTACCAGTACGGCTTGTTCAAACAGTCGTTTGCCGAGGGGCGCCAAGTGGAAACAGGCGACAGTTGGTCACGCAACCAATATCCGTGGCAGGCTTACAACAGCGGCAGAAGCCGCCAAATCGGTTTCGGCGGCAAAAGCAAACAACTGGACGGTGATAAATACCAATGGCAGCCGGCACTGTTGATCAAAGGTGAAGCCTATGACTTACCCGTGTTTGGTTATCAAAACGGCGTAGTTCAGCCGCTGCGTTTGTGGCAGGCGGATAACGAACAGTCGTTTGATTTGGCATTGTTCAACGACGGCAAATACCTGAAAGCGGAAAAACAGGTGGTCGATGCCGCTAGTTTAACCAAAGTGTTATACCCGAACGATAACCATCAAAACGGACAGAAATTGCGCTTGATGCAGCAATATTTCCATTGCGCCTGTTCGGTGGCGGATATTTTGGATCGCCATTTCAGTCAGGGCTACAGCTTGCAACAACTGCCGCAACAGCAAGTGATTCAGCTTAACGACACCCACCCGACCTTGGCGATTGTCGAGTTGCTGCGTTTGTTATTGGATAAATACAATTTGTCGTGGCACGAGGCGTGGGATATTTGCAACCGCACTTTTGCTTACACCAACCACACCTTGCTGCCGGAAGCTTTGGAACAGTGGGATCAACGCTTGTTCAAGCGCCTGTTGCCACGCCATTTCCAAATTGTGGATAAAATCAACAGTCTGTTTCAACAGCAAGTAGCGGAACGTTTCGGCGATGACAACGAAGTTTGGCAAAAAGTCGCCATTTTGTACGATTATCGTGTCAGAATGGCGAATTTGTGTGTGGTGGCATGCTATGCGGTCAACGGGGTGGCGCAAATTCATTCGGATTTAATCGTCAGTGATTTGTTCCCGGAATATCACCAACTGTTCCCGAACAAATTTTGCAATGTCACCAACGGCATCACACCACGCCGCTGGATTCGTTTGGCGAATCCGAGTTTGAGCAACTTGTTAGACCGCACTTTAGACGGCGATTGGACACGCGATCTGTCGTTGATTAGCGGCGTTGAAAAACACGTGAATGACAGCGGTTTTCGTGAAGAATACCGTCGGGTTAAGCAGGGCAACAAGCAGATTCTGGCGGAGGAGATCGAACGCAGTTTAGGTTTGCAGGTCAATTGTGAGGCGATTTTTGATATTCAAATCAAACGTTTCCACGAATACAAACGCCAGCATTTGAACCTGCTGAATATTATCCACAGCTATCAGCAGCTGAAAGATAACCCAAATATGGACTACACCCCACGCCTGTTTGTGTTTGCCGGCA
Source organism: Testudinibacter crocodili (assembly GCF_006228025.1). Lineage (NCBI taxonomy): Bacteria > Pseudomonadati > Pseudomonadota > Gammaproteobacteria > Pasteurellales > Pasteurellaceae > Testudinibacter > Testudinibacter crocodili. The sequence continues at coordinate 50,249 of NZ_VDHF01000008.1, read as the reverse complement.
AAGCGGCGCCGGGCTATTATTTGGCGAAAAACATTATTCACGCCATCAACAATGTGGCGCAGCTGATCAATAACGATAAAAGTGTGAAAGACAAACTACAAGTGGCATTTTTGCCGGATTATCGGGTCAGTTTGGCGGAGAAAATCATTCCGGCAGCGGATATTTCCGAGCAAATTTCGATGGCGGGCAAAGAGGCGTCCGGCACCGGCAATATGAAATTGTCGCTCAACGGCGCACTCACATTGGGCACGCTGGACGGCGCTAATGTTGAGATTGCGGAAATGGTCGGTGCCGACAACATCTTTATTTTCGGGCATACAGTGGAGAGCGTGCGTGCCTTGCTGCAAGCAGGCTATAATCCGAAAAGTTATTATAAACAGAATAAAGCCTTGAAAAGTGCGGTCGATTTCTTAACCAAAAGCAAAGTCTGTGGCGGCGACAAAAGCATGTTCCGTATGTTGTTGGACAGCCTGTTGCAACGCGATCCGTTCTTGGTGTTTGCCGATTTCGACAGCTATGTGGCGGCGCAGCAGCAAGTCGGCTTGCGCTATCGGGATCAGCAAAGCTGGTTGAGCAGTGCGATTTTGAACACTGCACGTTTGGGGGCGTTCAGCTCTGATCGCTCGATTCGTGATTATCAACAGCGGATTTGGCTGCCAAAATAGGATGGGTATCATGACAAAACTTCAAGCAAAACGGCAATTGGAACGACAGTTTGTTAACGCCGGGATTCATCGCTATTTTTTTGATGAACGTGGTTTACGCAACTATGCGCCAAGTGCGGTCAAACAGCAGATCTTAGCCAGTTTTGGCGGCAATATTCCGCAAAATTTTGCATCAGGCTTGCTACCGCCTGTGAAGGTGTTTTACCACAACAGCCCGGCGTATTTGCGCTTAAATCAGCATAACGGACAGCGTTATCACGGCGAATGGCAACTGCAATTGGAAAACGGTAACACATTGGTTGGCAAAGTGAAAAACAATGTGCTGAACTTTCCACGCGATTTACCGCTCGGCTACCATCAACTTAGTCTAAAGTGCGGTCAAACTCAGGCGAGCTGCTCGATTATTGTGGCGCCTCGTCAGTGTTATCAATTGCCACAAATTCAAAATAAGCAAAAACTGTGGGGTAGCTGTGTTCAGCTTTATACCCTAAAATCGGAAACGAACTGGGGCGTTGGCGACTTCGGGGATTTACAGCAATTTTTAGTCAAATTTCAGCAAAACGGCGGCGATTTTGTCGGTTTAAATCCAATTCATTCACTGTTTCCTGCCAATCCGGAAGGTGCCAGTCCGTATAGCCCTTCTTCACGCAAATGGTTGAATATCATCTATATCGACGTGGCGAGTCTGCCGGAATTTCAGCAAAGTGCGGTAGCGCAGCACTGGTTTCAATCGGCGGAAGTGCAACAGCAGTTGGCTGATTTACGCCAGCGGGATTGGATTGATTATAGTGCTGTGATGGCGTTGAAATTACAGGGGTTGCAACTGGCGTTTGCAGAATTTGAAGAGGATAGTGCAAGCGAACGGCAGCAGCAGTTCCAGCGGTTTGTGCAGCGGGGCGGCGAAAGCTTGCAAGTGCAGGCGACTTTTGATGCGCTGCATGCGGATCTCAGTTGCCGCTTGAAGAATCAATGGGGTTGGGATTGTTGGGCGCCAGAATATCAGGATTATCATTCAACAGCAGTCAGCGAATTTCAACACAGCCATGCGGAGCAAGTGCGGTTTTATGCTTGGCTGCAATGGTGTGCCGCAGAGCAGATCGAGGCGTGTTACCAATTTTGCCGTCAGCAACAGATGCCGATTGGTTTGTATCGTGATTTGGCGGTGGGCGTGACCCCGAACGGCGCAGAAACCTGGTGGGATAAATCACTGTTTTGTTTGACTGCTTCGGTTGGCGCACCACCGGATATTTTGGGACCACAGGGGCAGAACTGGGGCTTGGCGCCGATGAATCCCCATGTGTTGCAGCAGCAAGCTTACCGCCCGTTTATTGAGATGATCCGTGCCAATATGCAAAGTTGTGGGGCGTTGCGTATCGACCATATTATGTGTTTGTTGCGGCTGTGGTGGGTGAAGTGCGGTGACAGTGCGAAAAACGGCGCTTATGTCGGCTATCCGGTCGACGATTTGATTGCGATTCTGGCGCTGGAAAGCCAACGTCAGCAGTGCATGATTATCGGTGAGGATTTGGGTACCGTGCCGAAGGCGATTGTCAGCAAACTGAAAAATGCCGGTATTTTTTCGTATAAAATTTTCTATTTTGAGTTTGATCAGCAAGGGCAAAGCCGAGCCTTGGCGGAGTATCCGTATCAGGCGATGACGACGTTAAGTACCCACGATCTACCGACGGTCAACGGCTACTGGCGTGGACACGATTTTGAGTTGGGGCAGCAATATCAGGTTTATCCCGACCCGAAAATTTTGGCAAGGCTGCAACAAGATCGGGTCAACGCCAAGCAGAAAATTTTGCAACGCTTGCAACAGGCGCAGCTTGAGATTCCGCCCGGGGTTGATGCCAGTCTGAGTTCGGATTGTCCGCTGGAATTCAACCACGCTCTGCAACGCTATGTGGCGGCGGTCAACAGCGCATTATTTGGTTTGCAGCCGGAAGATTGGCTCGGCATGACCGAACCGGTCAACATTCCCGGCACCAGCACCCAATACCCAAACTGGCGCCGTCGTTTAAGCCGCACGATTAATCAGATTTTTGCCGATCCAACGATAGTGGCGTTGTTACAAACCGTTAGTCAAGCCCGTAAAACGGCTTAAAAATGGCTTGGTAGTGGGTATCTTAATCACGATTGTTCCCTCGATGGCGCAAGTTTGCAACTTGTGCCTTTTTTACATTTGATTTATAAACAAAGATCAACAGACCCTAAAATCTAAGCAGCAATTTCCGTACACGGTTAGGCATAGTTGAAGGGTTTTGCCTGTGTGATTAATCTTGCAATTGGTTGTTGAATCGAACGTTTGTTATCAGCCTAACAAGTTACAAACTTGCGCTATCAGTAGTATTATATTACTGAACAGACGATTGGACATTGAGCCAACACGTAATTTACTCTCAACTTCACAAAGGAGATAGCATGTTATTACACCCACTACAGCAATTCGCACGTCTGTGCGCTACATTCATGACCGCACTTACCCTGTTCTTTTCTGCCCTGCCTGCAGCCGCCGCAACGCCAGAGGAAATCACAGAGCAAGGTCTTTCTGCCCAAAGAAATGGCGACTACGACCTCGCCAAATTCTATTATGAGCAAGCCGCTGAACAAGGATATGACGAGGCACAAAACAAACTCGGGTACATGTACCAACAAGGACTAGGGGTCAAAACAGACTATGCGCGCGCCAAATTCTATTACGAGCAGGCTGCTGCACAAGGAAATGCCGACGCACACAACTATCTCGGGTTCATCTATGAAAATGGACTAGGAATCAAAAAAGACTACGCCCGTGCCAAATCTTATTATGAACAGGCCGCTGCACAAGGAGATCCCAATGCGATACACAATCTCGGGGTCCTGTATGTCCAAGGACTCGGTGTCAAACTAGACTACGCCCGCGCTAAATCCTATTTCGAGCAAGCCGCCGCGCAAGGAGTTGCAGAGGCACAATACAGTCTCGGGGCTATATATTACCAAGGACTCGGTGTCAAACCAGATTACGCCCGTACCAAATCCTATTTAGAGCAGGCCGCTGCGCAAGGATTTGCCAAAGCACAATACAGTCTTGGAGCTATGTATTACAAGGGAGAAGGGGTCAAAAAAGACTACGCCCGCGCCAAATCTTATTATGAACAGGCTGCCGCCCAGGGCGATAAGGACGCTGCCGAAGCATTACGCGAGTATTTCTAAGAGCTTTAACCCGATGGATAATTGGGGTATCGGTGGCAAAACTGTCACCGAGTTGTGGAAAATAACTTAAACCAAGGAAATCAGGATGAGCAATATCACAAAACAACAGGTGTTAGATGGCTTTTATTTTCGGGCGGCAACTCGCCGTTATGATCCGCTGAAGAGAGTCAGCCGTGAGGACTTTGAGTATATTTTAGAGCTGGCACGCTTGTCGCCCAGTTCGGTCGGCTCAGAACCCTGGAAGTTTCTGGTGCTGCAAAATCCCGAACTGCGACAACAATTGAAGCCGGTCAGCTGGGGCATGGCAACACAGTTGGAGGATGCCAGTTATCTGGTGGTGATTTTGGCGAAGAAAAATGCCCGTTACGATTCGGACTTTTTCCGCCAAGGGCTGCTGAGACGTGGTTTAAATGCAGAGCAGATCAGCAAAACCTTAGCAAGATATCAACAATTTCAGGCTACGGATATTGACGTGCTCGACAGCGAACGTGCGTTGTTCGATTGGACCAGCAAGCAAACTTATATTGCGTTGGCCAATATGATGAGCGGTGCGGCATTAATCGGGATTGACAGTTGCCCGATTGAGGGCTTCAACTACGCCGAAGTCAACCGCATTTTAGCAGAGAATGGTGCTTTTGATGCCCAAGAGTGGGGTGTTTCGGTGATGGTAACCTTTGGTTATCGTGCCAAAGCACCGAACGCCAAATATCGCAAACCGATTGAGGATGTGGTGACTTGGATTGAGTGAGTCAGTATATTTATTTTAATTCAATATAGTACGATGGACAGCTGATTTTGCATTCGCCGCAGCCGTTGCAGCGCTCTGAATCCAAAATGGTTTTTTGGCTGGTGCGATCAAACGAAATGGCATTTGTTGCACAGCTGGTTTCACACAGCGTGCAGCTGCGTCCTTTTTGGCGTAAGCACAGATAACTAAAGTGCGGTCGCAGCTCGGTGTCTGACCGCACTTCGTGATGTAATGCACCGGTTTGGCAGGTTTCAGTACATTTCCCGCACAAATCACAACTACAAAAATCAATTTCAAGTACTGCTTTTTGATTTTGCAAACGGATTAAACCATACGGACAAGCTGACACACAGTCACCGCAGCCGTTGCAGAATTTTAAAAACAGCGGCTCGGCAACCGCTTGTGGCGGACGAGTGGCTTGTCGCTGATAGATCTCACTACTGATTTGCTGCTGTGCTTTTTGACCAGCATTAAACACCCCACGCAGCAAGCCACGACGCGAGATATGGTTGTGCTGTAGAAAGGCTTGGTAGTAGCGCTCGTTTTTACCGCTCATATGTTACCTGTTTAGCGATACAACCGCACTTTCGGTACTTCAAGTTGCAACTGTTGCTGCCAGTTGTCTAACAATGCTTGGCTCAACAGTCCTAAACCGCGGTAGAAAGTGTGGTGCTGTTCGGCGATCAGCAGTTCGAGAAAGCGCCCTGACCATGTCAGCAAATGTTGCTGTAAAAATTCATTGAGTTGCTCTGGTTGGTTTTCCGCCAGCCATGCTGCCATCATCAACATCAAGCCAAAATGGTCTTCCGGCTCATTTTGTGCCAGCTCCAACTTGATGTTGTAGGTCTGCATAAAATCACGCAGTTCCAGCAATGAACTACCAAAAATGACCGCTTCTTTGTCCAGATAAACCGATCCCCAAGGTGGCGCCGGTAGCGAATTCGGACCAATAAACAACGCTTGAAAATCCTCATTCAACTGCGCCTGCCCTTGAGCAATCCCCTGGGTCAAGCAGTGCTGAATCTGCTCCCGTTTTGCTTGGCTTAAAAAATCGCAACTTACCTGCCATTCGCCATGCTGAAATAGCGCCAATAGTGACTGGTTTTGCGCCTGCTCCGGCGCATGATAAAACAGCGAACCTAAAATTCGCCCAAATTGAGAAATGGAGGTTAAAACTGTGTTCATACTATTTTATTTAATGATGTTAATAATGGAATCAGATTAGCATAAATCGATAAAAAACGGTTGTGTTGCGTCAAATTCAAGCAATAATGAGATTAATACTTTATTTTTAGAGATTATACGATGTACTACCTTAAACGCGTCTATACCTTTGATGATAATGATTTTCCGGCGCTGTTGGCGGACAGGCTTTGGCCGCGTGGGATTGCCAAAGTGTGGTTGGATGGGGTGTTGTGGCTGAAAGCGGTGACACCGTCCAGTGAGCTGCGTCAATGGCTGCACCAAGATCCGCTTGCGCACTATGACGAATTTTGCCGCCGTTATCGGCAAGAGCTGAGCGCGGAGGCGGTGCAAGCCGATTTACAACAACTGCGCCAACTGCACGTGCAGCATGATCGTTTGACGTTGCTGACAGCGGCAAAAGTGATTGAACACAGCCATTTGCCGGTGTTGCAGAGCGTGTTGCAAGATGAAATTGAATAGGGTCTGTTGATGTTTGTTTATAATTTGAGCTATAGACACTTTTTCGCCACTCTTTTTGCAAATGAATAAGGCAAAAGTCGTGAAGTTTAGTGGTTCTAAACGAACGGCTTTTAACGCCGTAGTTAATTTGAGGATAAAAAATATTTTTGCGATCCGCCATCCGATTTTTCCGCTGATTAATCGCAGTGAAAATATTGAAAGTCGCAACATTAAAGCATTTTTGGCAGAATTATCCCACTGCCGAGCAACCGTTGAAACTGTGGGTTGAAGAGGTTAAAAAAGCAAATTGGCGGAGTCCGAATGATGTAAAAGCCACATATGGCAATGCCAGTATTCTAAAAAATAATAGGGTGGTATTTAACATTAAAGGGAATGATTTTAGGTTAGTGACCTCAATTTTTTATCCTGTTGGCTGGATATATAAAATTTATTGGGACACATCAGCAGTACGATAAAATTGATGCCAATATTGTCGAAATCAAGGATTAAGAAGCATGGATATTAAACCACTTAGAACTGAACAAGATTACCAAGAAGCATTGGCGATTATTTCACCGATGTTTGATCATCAACCCGAAATAGGCTCTACTGAATTTGATAAAATGGAAATTCTGGTGTTATTGATTGAAGCTTATGAAGCCAAGCACTATCCGATTGAGCCGCCGGATCCGATTGAAGCGATTAAATTTCGTATGGAGCAGGAGGGATTGACAGCGAAAGATTTGGTGCCAGCAATTGGGCAGTTGAATCGGGTGTATGAAGTGTTGAATAAAAAACGCAAGTTAACCTTGGGAATGATCCGCAAGCTGCACCAACAATTTGGTTTTCCGCTGGAGCATTTGATCCGTGCTTATGAGTTGTAAAACCGCACTTTTAAGCCAGAAGAGAGTAAAAGTGCGGTAACGGAATATTAATGCAGCTTCATTGATGGGCGGATAAAACGGTTGATTCGTCCGACCAGCATGATTAATCCGGTTTTGAAGCAGCCGTGTAGCGCAACTTGGTGCATGCGGTACAGCGAAACATAGACAAAACGGGCAATTCGACCTTCAACGGTCATCGAGCCTTTCATTAAATTGCCCATCAAACTGCCGACGGTACTGAATTTTGACAGTGAAACCAGCGAGCCGTGATCGTAATAAGTGAAAATTCTCATCGGTTTGTTTTCCAACAATGCCAGGATATTTTTGCCGCAAGTGGTTGCCATTTGGTGTGCCGCTTGCGCTCGTGGTGGCACGGGCTTACCGTCTTTTTGCAACAGTGAAGCACAATCGCCGATGGCAAAAATATGTTCGTCCAGCGTGGTTTGCAAGGTCTCTTTAACCGCTAATTGGTTGAGCCGATTGACTTCCAAACCGTCGAATTGTTGCGTCACATCTGAAGCGCGAATGCCTGCTGCCCACACCATCAAATCTGCCGGAATGGTTTCCCCGCTTTTGGTTTGCAGCCCTGCTGCATTGGCTTCGGTAATCATGGTGTTGGTGCGCACGTCAACGCCTAATTTTTGCAATTCATAATGGGCGGCGGCTGAAATGTGATCCGGCAGTGCCGGCAGAATTTTATTGCCAGCTTCGACCAAGGTGACTTTGAGACAGCTATTGTCGATTTTGCCGTAGCCATAGGAAGAGAGGTGTTTAGCGGTGTTATACAATTCCGCAGACAGCTCAACTCCGGTTGCCCCGGCACCGACAATCGCGATGTTGACATTGTTAGGGTCGACCAACGGTAGTTTCTGTTCTAACTGAACCATATCCGGCGAAGTGCGGTTTTCGGAGAATTTTAAAAATAAGCCGAGCATTTTGTGTTGAAAGCGGTGTGCCTGTTCCGGACTATCGAGGAAAATACAGTGTTCGGCAACACCTTTGGTGTTGAAATCATTGGATTTGCTGCCGATCGCCAACACTAAAATATCGTAGGGAATTTTACGCTCCGAAACCAGTAAATCCCCATTGTCGTCGCAAATTGGCGCTAATGTAACATTGCGCTTTTCGCGTGAAAGTGCGGTAATACTCCCTTGTTGAAAGGAGAAACCATGATTTTTGGCGTGGGCACGATAGCTTAAGGCATCGACACCATCATCCAGTGAGCCGGTCGCTACTTCATGCAGTAATGGTTTCCATAAATGGGTTTGGTTGCGGTCGACTAGGGTGACGCTGGCTTTTTTCTTGCGCCCCAGTTTGTGGCCGAGAAATGTTGCCAGCTCCAGCCCGCCGGCACCACCGCCGACAATGACAATTTTTTGCATAATAAATACTCTCAGAAGTTAAAAAATCATAAATCGGATTTTGCGCTTTTGTTATATTTTTTTCAATTAATTTAATCGCAAGTCAAGCATTTATTCTAAGAACACAGCGTTTAAGCCAGAAAGGTTATTTAAGTGCGGTTTTTAAACGGTGGGTTTATGGGCGGATCTGAAATCCACCCATGGTATGCGAACAAAAGGATTATTTTCTAACCGCTATTGCTTCGATTTCTACTCCAACATCTTTTGGCAAACGGGCTACCTCAACACAAGAACGAGCCGGAAAATTGGGGTGGTTGTTCTCTTTGAAGAAGGCTTCGTATTCTGCATTTAGCGTAGTGAATTGATTTAGATCTTTTACAAAAACCGTAGTTTTAACAATATCTTTCACCTGTAACCCAGCTTGTTCGATAATCGCTTTGACGTTTTCCAGTGACTGGCGAGTTTGCGCTTGGATATCTTGCGGCACTTCGCCGTTGCTCGGATTGACCGGAATTTGACCAGAAGTCAGCACTAGGTTGCCTAAGTCCACGGCTTGAACATAAGGACCGATGGCGGCTGGGGCTTTTTCGGTGTGGATAATTTTTGTCATTTCTGTTTTCCTATTTTCATTTTTAAGGGGTTAATAAACACTTAAAGTGCGGTTTTGCAGTCTGATTAATCACCTAATGTCGCCACCATCACCGCTTTAATGGTGTGCATGCGGTTTTCTGCCTGATCGAACACGATAGAAGCCTCTGATTCAAATACCTCGTCACTGACTTCCAGTCCATTCATACCGTATTTCTGTAACATCTCTTTGCCGACAACGGTTTGCTCGTCGTGAAAAGCCGGCAGGCAATGTAGGAATTTCACTTCTGGATTGGCGGTCAGCTCCAGCAATTGACGATTAACTTGATAAGGTTTCATTAGCTCAATCCGCTGTTGCCATGCTTGTGCCGGCTCTCCCATTGAGACCCAAACGTCGGTATACAGGAAATCCACGCCTTTCACGCCGTCGTTAATATTTTCAGTGCAGTGAATTTTTGCACCGGTTTTTGCTGAAATGTCAGCTACTTGGTCTAATAATGCCTGCTCAGGCCAGAACTGTTTTGGTGCGACTAAGCGTAGATCCAACCCCATCAATGCCGCGCCTTCGACAAACGAGTTACCCATATTGTTGCGTGCATCGCCGAGATAGGCCAGTTTCATTTGGTTTAAGCGCTTGCCGTTGCCGTGTTCCAACATAGTCAGAAAGTCGGCGAGGATTTGAGTTGGGTGGAATTCATCCGTTAAGCCGTTCCAAACCGGCACACCGGAATAATCCGCCAAAGTTTCCACCAATTCTTGTCCATAACCGCGATATTGAATGCCGTCATACATTCTGCCTAGCACGCGGGCGGTGTCTTTCATCGATTCTTTATGCCCGATTTGCGAACCGCTTGGTCCGATATATGACACATTAGCGCCCTGATCAAACGCCGCTACTTCAAAAGCACAGCGAGTGCGGGTTGAGGTTTTTTCGAAAATCAGTGCAATATTTTTGCCGCGCAAACGCGGTTGCTCGGTGCCGCTGTACTTGGCTTTTTTCAGCTCGGCGGATAAGGTGAGCAGAAATTGAATTTCTGTTGGCGTGAAATCGATTAAGCGCAGAAAGTGGCGGTTGCGTAAGTTAAACGGCATGATTGACCTCTTGTTTTGAATGGGAAAAGAAGATTGGCTTGATTTTACCCGAATTACAACGTGAGTGCAGTTAGAAAAATGATAGCAGGGCAAAAATACCTTGTTGAATAGGGGGAATTGTGTAGAGAAACTGTGATCAAGATCATTTTTTTAAAAAGATGATAATTATTCGCTTTTTCATCGATGGTGATTGGTTTATACTGGCGTGGAATTTTTAAACCGATAAATAAATATGGAGAAAAATAATGAAAAAAAGTCATGTTGCAATTGCATTGGGGTTTTCGGCGGTAATGGCGGCTTCGGCAGTTGCGTCAGAGGTTAATGTTTATTCTTATCGTCAACCCTATTTAATTGAACCGATCCTGAAAAATTTTGAAAAAGAGAGTGGAATTAAAGTAAATTTGATTTTTGATGACAAAGGATTGGTCGAACGTATTAAACGCGAAGGCGAATTAAGCCCTGCTGATGTGGTGTTGACAGTCGATATCAAACGCGTAATGGATGTGGTGAATGCTGGCTTGGCACAGCCAATTCACAGCCATGCGTTGGAAGAAAATATTCCGGCACAATATCGTGATTCTAAAGAGCAGTGGTTTGCCTTGACCACACGTGCGCGCGTAATTTACAGCTCCAAAGATCGTGTGGGCAAACTGCCGGCGGATTTCACTTACTACGATTTAGCCAAACCGGAATATAAAGGTAAAGTGTGTGTGCGTTCTGGTAAAAATGCCTACAATGTTTCGCTGGTTGCTTCAATGATCGCCCATGACGGCGAAGCCAAAGCCAAATCTTGGTTGGAAGGCTTAAAAGCGAATTTGGCACAAAAACCACAAGGTGGTGACCGTGATCAAGTGAAAGCCATCAAAGAAGGCGTATGTGATTATGCGATTGGCAACAGCTATTACTACGGTAAAATGCTGGATGACGACAAGCAACGCAGCTGGGCAGAAGCGGCTTATCTCAACTTCCCGAATCAAGATTCTTATGGTACCCATGTCAATATCAGCGGTGTGGTTATAGCTAAACATGCCCCAAATAAAGATAATGCAGTCAAGCTGGTTGAGTATTTAAGCGGCAACAGTGCACAGCAAGCCTATGCAGAATTGAACCACGAATATCCAGTGAAACCGGGTGTACCTTTCTCTGCTCAAGTGCAGTCTTGGGGAACGTTCAACGCGGATAAATTACCGTTGGAAACCATTGCTGAGAATTATGACAAGGCACTAAAATTAGTGGACGAAGTGAAATTTGATCTATAATAACTAATTTTATAGGCATTATAAAAAAGAGCGGTGTTGGCCGCTCTTTTGTGCTTGTAGTCACTGTAGTTGCTCGTAACAATGATGAATAAATTTTGGCGGCTTAGCTGGTTTTTCACAGCGGTGGTGATCATCGCTTTTTTTCTATTGCCGATTGCGGCAATTTTATATCAATCCACTTTTTCGCAAGGGGAAAGTGTTTCGCACCTGTGGAATACGGTGCTGTTCGATTACCTCAAAAATTCGCTGTTGCTGGTGGGCGGCACGGTGATCCTCAGCTTGATTTTTGCGTTGCCTTGTAGTTGGATTGTTTCTACCTTTCAGTTTAAAGGACAGGGCGTGTTGCAGTGGGTAATGTGCTTGCCACTGGCGATGCCGCCTTATTTGGTGGGTTATCTTTACACTGATTTATTGGATTTTGCCGGCCCAGTGCAAGGGGCTTTGCGCCAACTGTTTGGTTGGAGCAGTGGACAGGACTACTGGTTCCCGCCGATCCGTACTTTGGGCGGCGCGTGTCTGGTTTTGGCGCTGGTGTTGTATCCTTATATTTTTCTGCTGACTCGTATTGCATTATTGGAACAGTCGGAAAACCTGAATCACAGCGCCAAAATTTTGGGTGTGAGCGGTTGGCAATTGATTAAAAAAGTAACGTTTCCACTGGCGCGTCCAGCTATGGCCATCGGCACGGCATTGGTGGCGATGGAGACCTTGGGCGATTTTGGTACGGTGTCTTACTTTGCGGTGCCAACGCTGACCACTGCGGTTTATGATACGTGGTTCGGTTTGGGCGATTTGGGCACTGCATCGCAAATTTCGCTATTGATGCTGTTTTTGATTTTCCTGTTGCTGAGCCTCGAACGCTATAGCCGCCGCAAACAAAAATTGTACCAAAGGGGCTATGAGCGCCATCAGTCGTTACGTCCGCTTAAGGGCTGGAAACTCTGGTTAGCGCAGAGTTACTGCTGGGGCTTGGTCAGTTTTGCCTTTTTTATTCCGCTGGCAAAGCTGTTGTATTGGTCATACCACTATTTTGAGCAATCGTGGGACGATCGCTTTTGGTACTATGCGTACAATAGTCTGTCGGTGTCGATCACCGCTGCGCTGATTAGTGTGTTGCTGGCGCTGTTATTATTGTTTTTTAAACGCCTAAACCAGCAGCGCCTGACTCAGCGACAAAATCGCAGCGGACAATATTTGGCACGTTACGGTCTGCCGCTCTCTTCGTTGGGCTATGCCGTGCCGGGTACGGTGCTAGCAATCGGCTTAATGATTCCGTTTACTACCGCAGACCATTGGTTGAATGATCTGATGCGCTGGCTAGATCGACCACTGGTCGGATTAGTGTTCAGCGGTTCGATGTTTGCCTTGGTGTCGGCATACATTATTCGTTTTTCAGCGATGAGTATCGGCAGTGTTGAAACCTCATTGAACAAGATTGCACCGTCGCTTGATATGGCATCGCGTACTTTAGGCTATAACGGCTTGAAAATGTTGCTGCGAGTCCATTTTCCGCTGCTGAGCAAAGGCTTGCTGACCGCACTTATGCTGGTTTTTCTGGAAAGTATGAAAGAATTGAACGCTTCATTACTGCTGCGACCCTTTAATTTTGATACTTTAGCAACGCATGTTTTTACCTTAACCTCGGATGAACAGTTAGAGCAAGCTTCGCTGTCAGCGGTGTTTTTGGTATTGGTCGGATTGGTACCGGTGATTATTTTGACCCGCTCACTGCTAGCGGATAAGTCTGCCAAATAAAAGAGAAAATAAGTTGAATGAAATCGTTACAGATTAACCATCTTCAAGTGTGTTACGCACAGCAAACCATTTTGCAGGATCTGAATTTGCAGATTCAAGATGATGATATTCTTTGTTTGCTGGGTGCCAGCGGTTGTGGCAAAACCACCTTGTTGAAAGCCATTGCCGGCTTGGTGCCGCTGACACAGGGCAAGATTGTGCTCAATCAACGGGATTTGTCGCAAGTTCCGGTAGAACAGCGTAAAATTGGTATGATTTTTCAAGATTATGCATTATTTCCCCATTTAACGGTAGCACAAAATATTGCGTTTGGCCTGGGTAAAACGCCTAAAACAGCGCAAGCTGAGATTGTGGCGGAAATGGCGGCGTTGGTACAACTTTCTGCATTTTTACAACGTTATCCGCACGAACTTTCCGGTGGGCAGCAGCAGCGCGTGGCAATCGCGCGTTCGTTGGCGTGCAAACCGGATCTATTGTTGTTAGACGAACCGTTTTCCAATATCGACAGCCAAGTGCGCTATCAATTGATTGAAGAGATGAAAGGGATTTTAAAACAACAAAAAGTCTCAGCGGTGTTTGTGACCCATAGCAAAGAAGAGGCGTTTGTATTTGCGGATAAACTGGCGCTGATGGAGCAGGGAAAAATAGTGCAGTTTGGTGAGCCGGTTGAGCTGTATCAGCGCCCACATAGTCGCTTCGTTGCGGATTTTCTCGGCAGTGGTAGCTATTTGCCTTGCCGCTTGTCTGATCCACAAACGCTGGAGTCTGAGTTGGGGCAATTGCGTGGGCAAAGTGCACTAACCTTGGCAAACGGGCAACCGATTGATCGGCTTAAACCGCTCTTTTGTCTGTTGCGCCCACAAATGCTACAACTCACCACTGCGGGCAAGCCGAATGCAACCATTATTGGACGGCACTTTTTGGGGCATACGTTTGAATATCAACTGAAAGTCGGCGAACAGCAATTGTCTGTCTATGCACAGGATAATTTAGCGATTGGAAGACAAGTGCGGTTAGTAGCACAATCGGATTTGATCAATCTATTTCACTAGCATGAACCGAGTCTGAAAACGCTTAGTCTCAATGACAACTGACATGACAATTAATTAGTTTATTAAAAAATTTGACTTAGCTTTACCTGATCAGGTTTAAGTGATAGGCTTAACACCGGATTAACATAATGTGACGTAAGTCACATTTACTAAATGTTTTGATTGTTGTGAGATGGTTTTTTGAGTAGTTATCTTAAATCTGCTAAACAGTTAGTGGCGGCATTGGACAAGACGCGTTATCAGAAATCCTTGGTAGGCACCTCGGATGAGTTTCAGCATGTCTTTCAATTACTCACCTTGTTGCTAAATACCAACCATTCGTTATTACCTGGGTTTGTCAATGAGGCGCCGGCTGGCATTGCAGATTTCAAACCGACACGTTATCAGCTTAAATACCTGAAACAAATTTTTGTCGCTGACGATTTTACGCAATTTTCAGCGTCAATCATACAATCGACGGAAACCCCACTCATTCGTGGCGTGTATGCGATGGGTAGTACTGGCTCGATCACACAAAACAGTCAGTCTGATCTGGATATTTGGGTCTGCCACCAACCGCACTTGACGCTTGTTCAGCGTAATAAACTGCTACAAAAAACCTTGCTGATTCAAAAATGGGCAAATTCGCTAAATATTGAAGTCAATTTTTATCTGCTGGATGAAAATCATTTCCGTAATATCACCTATTCCGAAACACTGAGCACCGAACATTGCGGCAGCAGTCAGTATATGTTGTTGTTAGACGAATTCTACCGCTCGGCAATCCGCTTGGCGGGCAAACCGTTACTGTGGCTGCATATGCCGGTCAACCATGAAGAGCATTATGACACCTTAGTCGAAAAATGGGTACAAGAAGGCAAAATCAAACCGCATGATTGGGTTGATTTTGGCGGCTTAGGAATGTTGTCCGCGAATGAATATTTTGGTGCCACGTTGTGGCATCTGTTCAAAGCGGTGGACTCACCGTATAAATCGGTGATTAAGGTGCTGTTGTTAGAAGCGCTGATGGCGGAATATCCGACGCCGCAACTGATTTCGAAACAGTTTAAACAGCAATTATTATCAGCGACAGCGGTTGACCACCACTTTGATCCTTACCTGGCGATGTTGCAGCAAGTCAGCAGTTATCTTTTGCGCATCAATGATCTGCATCGACTGGATTTAGTGCGCCGCTGTTTCTATATTAAAGCCAATCGTGATTTTGCCGGCGTACAGAATTCGGATAACTGGCGCTATCAGCAGTTGCAGCAGTTGATTGCCAGTTGGGGTTGGTTGCCGCAGGATATTCAATCCTTAAATGAGCATGCGGGTTGGAAAATTAAGCAGGTCAAAGCGTTTTATCAAAGTTTAGTCGGCATTCTGATGCAAGGCTACCGCAACCTGATTATCTTTGCTCGCAAACAAAAAATTTCAGCGGATTTGATGCCGGAAGATATCAGCATTCTGACACGCAAACTGTACACCGCATTTGAAGTGCTGCCGGAGAAAGTTACGCTATTTAATCGCGAAATTGCCGACAACATCACCGAGAAAGAGCTGATGTTTGTCGAAGTTCGTCATTCAAGTGCGGTTAAAGAAGGCTGGTATCTGATCAATTGCTGTTTGCAGCGAGTCTCCAGTTCAAATGAGCGTTATGTGGAATATGCCGAAAATCTTAGCCAATTGGTAGCTTGGGCCTATTTTAACGGCTTGCTCGGAGCTAAAACCCATCTGTATATTCGCAGCCAAACCATCGGGTTGGGTAAGATTCAGCAATTTGTCACCGATTTGCGCTTGTCACTCGCACAGCAAACCGCTCCCCCAAGTAATGAGGATCTCAGCCATCCGTGTGAATTGCGTGACTTGTTTGTTGCCGTCAATCTTAGTCATGATCCAACCGAAGCCATTGACGGCAACCAACGACGCAGTGTGTCGTCTAACGATTTGTTCAACTTCGGGCCAAAGCAACAGAGCTTGGTTGGCAGTATCGATTTGATCTATCGCAATCGTTGGAATGAGATCCGCACGTTACATTTTGCCGGCGAACATGCTATTTTAAATTGTTTGAAAGTGCTGGCACATAAAATCCATCGTGGAGCTAATCCGTTGGAGTCGGTACAGGTCTTCTGTTACAGCAAACGCTATCGTGCTGAAATGCTGACCGTAACCGAGAAGTTGATCAAAAAATGTATTAATACTCAAGTCGGTGTGATTTTAAATAAACGTTCGGTCAACCGATTGCAGGTGGGTGGCAAGGTTTGGAATTTCTCCTATGAAAGCCGTGATTTGAAAATTGAAGAAGGTGGTAGTGTGCGCTGCGAAACAGCGAATAACCATGATCTTGAATCCGTTCGCAATACAGATACGCAAGTGAAACATCATAAATACCATTTTCCACTGGAAATCGGCGAATTCGCCAGTGAAGGGTTTTTGCAATTTTTCTTTGAAGACAATAGTAACGGTAGCTTTAATGTTTATATTTTGGACGAATATAACAATCCGGAAGTGTACTACCATTGCCACGATGAGAAGCAGAATAAGATCAAAGAAATTAATAAAATGTATACCATGAGCCGTTTTGGCGGTGAAGATGGTTTTGAAGGCTACAGTTTTAACTATCCGCAATTCTACCAATTGATCACGACCAACAATGGTGAAAACAAAGTTGTGCCGTTCCACAGCCAGCAACATTTGCAATATTATGATCCAAGATAGCGTTAATTTGCTGAAAAAACGCTATAATAAAAGCCATTTTATTGGCTAGTGGGGAATTTATGTCGCAATCATACCGTATTCTTATCATCGATGATCATCCGTTAATGCGACGTGGGATCAGACAGCTGCTTGAATTAGAACCTGATTTTCAAGTGATTGGCGAAGCCAGTAATGGGCAGGAAGGTATTCGTTTGGCGCAACAACAAGAGCCGGATGTGATCATTTTGGATCTCAACATGAAAGGCTTGACCGGTTTGGAAACTTTGCAGCAGCTACGGCAAAAAGGGGTAACAGCCCATATCGGGATTTTGACGGTATCCGATGCTAAGGCTGATATTTTTGCGTTGGTTGATGCCGGTGCAGACGCTTATTTATTGAAAGACAGTGAACCCGATCTGCTGTTGCAACAGATTAAACAATTGGCGCATGGCGAAATTGTTTATAGTCCTGAGATTCAATACCAATTACAGCAACGCAAAATCTCTCCTGAACCACTGCTTTCGCTAACCGAACGTGAAAGTGCGGTGTTGGAGCGGGTTGCCAAAGGCATGTCGAATAAGCAGATCGCCGAGATGCTGTTTATTTCGGAAGAGACTGTCAAAGTGCATATCCGTAATATGCTGCGCAAATTGAATGTCAACTCGCGCGTGGCGGCAACGGTGCTGTATTTGCAATATAAAGGTGTGTGACTACGCCCTGAGTTAAGCTTGAATAGAGATTGGATTTATGACGGATTTGATATTAAGCCCAACGGTTATCAGCGGCTACCAAGGGCTGATTTTCGATATGGACGGCACGCTGATCGATACCATGCCGGCGCATGAACAGGCTTGGGTCGAAACCGGTGAATATTTTGGCTATCCATTAAATGGCGAGCTGATGTACCAACTGAGCGGGGCAACCACTTACATTATTGCCGAAGCGATTATGCGCGATGGCGGCATGCCGCTGCACCTGCTGGAACAGGTGGTGCAGAAAAAACGTGAGTTGGGGGTGCAGCGAGTGTTGCAAAGTGCGGTATTGCTGCCGGCTTTTGAAATTGTGCGCTATTTTAACGGAAAAATTCCAATGGCGTTGGGCACGGGTGCGCACCGCTCAATGACTGAGATTTTAATCGAAAAATTTGAGTTGGCAGGTTATTTCTCCGCAGTAGTCACCTCTGATGATGTGACCAATCATAAACCCGCAGCAGATACTTTTTTGCGTTGTGCCGAGTTGCTTGGGGTGGCGCCATGCGATTGTCTGGTGTTTGAAGACGGCGATTTTGGGATTACGGCAAGTCATGTTGGCGGTATGGACGTGTTTGATGTGCGCGACAACCGCTTATTAAAAGCTGAGCGATGAGCGACGCTTTGTCTGGTGAATGGCTGAATTGGTTGCCGGATTGGGTGGTGCAAAGCCAGTTGCTGCTGATGTTTGTCAGCGCTTTTTTAAGTGCGACCTTGCTGCCCGGCAATTCGGAAGTAATTTTTAGCGGTTTGCTGTTATTAAACCGTTTTTCTTTTGAAAACAATGCATTCACGATCTTTAATTTATGGTGGGTTGCCACCGTCGGCAATAGCCTCGGTAGTATGACCAGTTATGCAATCGGGCGCATGGTCAGCATGCCGGAATGGCAGCATTTAAATCGGCGACAGCAGCAAGGGCTGCAACTGCTTGCTCGCTACGGCAGCGTTGCATTATTGTTCAGTTGGCTGCCGATTATTGGCGATTTGTTGTGTGTGGCAAGTGGTTGGCTACGTTTACACTGGCTGCCTAGTTTGATTTTTATTACATTAGGAAAAGGGCTGCGTTATTTTTTACTGATCGCACTGAGCCAGTTTTAATCTTACTGAGACGAGGAAAGCACCGTGTTACCAAAACTGGATACCGCACTTTTATGGTTAAAACAGCACCCACAGGCTGTACAGCACTTCAAACGTGGTTTGGAACGGGAAACATTACGTTTTCTGCCGGATAAACATTTGGCATTGACACCGCATCCTACACAGTTAGGTTCGGCATTATGCCATCCGTGGATCACCACCGATTTTGCCGAAAGCCTGATGGAATTTGTTACGCCAGTACGTGAAAAAGCCGGTGAGCTGACCGATTTTTTATGGGATCTGCACCGTTTCAGCCTGCAACACATGGGCAAAGAGCGGTTTTGGCCGATGAGCATGCCGTGTTTTATCAATGATGAAAGCGACATTGTGTTGGCGCAGTACGGCAGCTCGAATTTGGCGCAATATAAAACCTTGTATCGCGAAGGCTTGAGAAATCGCTATGGCGCATTGATGCAGACTATTGCGGGGATTCATTATAATTTTTCGTTTGACCAACAGTATTGGCAGCGCCGCTTCCCCGAACTGACCGAAGCGGAGCAACAAGATCAGTTGTCAGCACGCTATTTCAACCTGATCCGCAACTACCTACGCTATGGTTGGGTGATTCCGTACCTGTTCGGAGCCTCACCGGCGATTTGCAGCTGTTTTTTGCAAGGACGCCAAACCAAGATTCCGTTTGAACGGTCTACGCATGGCTTTTTGTATCTGCCGTATGCAACCTCATTGCGTTTGAGTGATTTGGGTTACACCACCGATACACAATCGAATCTGGGTATTAATTATAACCAATTGAGCCAATATACCACCTCGTTGCGTGCCGCCACTCGCCGCCCGGAACCGCAATTTCAAGCCATTGACCAAGCGATCGACCAAGCGGCTTGGCAATCAGGTAAACAGCAGGCTAAAACATATCGCCAACTGAACGCTAATGTGTTGCAAAGCGAAGCTGAGTTTTATGCTCAAATCCGTCCGAAGCGGGTCACCTTGCCGGGAGAAAGAGCGGTCGCTGCGTTGGAGCGCGCCGGAATTCAATATGTCGAAGTGCGGTCACTGGACGTCAATCCGTATTCTGCCGTCGGTATCAGCGAACAGCAAATCTATTTTCTGGATCTATTCATGTTGTGGTGTGAATTGGCTGAGGCGCCACCGTTGGGCGACAGTGAACAGCAGTGTTGCCGCAAAAACTGGAATAAAGTTATTTTGGCAGGGCGTAAACCGCAGCAGACGATCGGTGTCGGCTGTGATGAGAATGAATATTCACTGCAAGCGATGGGCGAAGCGATTTTTGACGATCTGCTGCAATTGGCAGCGGTGGTCGATTGTGTCGGGCAGGAACAGGGATATGTCCAAATTTGTCGCGAGTTGCGCCAAGCGTTTGCCGACCCAGATTTAACCTTATCGGCAAAAGTATTAGCTGATTGCCAGCAGCTGGGCATCGGTGCTTTCGCTGAGCAGCAAGCCGAAAAATTCAAACAGGCGTTTTTATCACAGCCTTACCGCACGCTCAGTGAAGCACAACTTCAACAAGCCGCGCAAGATTCAGTATTGCAGCAACAGGCGATTGAACAAGCCGATGAAGTCAGTTTTGAGCAGTATTTAGCGTTACAAAATCAGGCGTAGCGTACTTATAAACAAAGATCAACAGACCCTAGAATTTTGCCATAAAAAAAGCGCTCTACGAGAGAGCGCGAAATAACCTAAGGAACCAACTTAATTATTAGAAAACAACTGCAAGTTGCTTGTATAATAAGACCAAACAGCCGATAGAAAGTTCAAATTATTTTTTAGATTTTTAGCATTGAGGAGAAATTATGCCGTTGCTCGATAGTTTTACCGTTGATCACACCAAAATGAAGGCGCCGGCGGTGCGTGTCGCCAAAAATATGCGCACCCCGAAAGGCGATGATATCACGGTGTTTGATCTGCGTTTTTGCCGCCCGAACCTTGAAAGTATGCCGATGACCGGGGTGCATACGTTGGAGCATCTGTTTGCCGGATTTATGCGTGACCATTTGAACAGTGAACAGGTGGAAATTATTGACATTTCGCCGATGGGTTGCCGCACCGGTTTTTACATGAGTTTGATCGGTACACCAAGTGAGCAGCAAGTTGCCGAAGCATGGAAAAAATCGATGCAAGATGTGTTGAAGGTGGCTGATCAAAAGGATATTCCTGAACTCAATGAATATCAATGTGGCACTTATACCGATCACTCATTGCCGCAAGCGCAGGAGATCGCCCGCCGTGTGTTGGCAGCCACTATTGGCGTTAATCACAATGCCGATTTGGCACTTGATCCGAAGTTACTGCAACCTTAATCGTCTATAAACCGAGTCGCAGCACTCGGTTTTTTTCTATATCAGCTAACAAGGAAAAAACTATGACTACAATCGGAACAGCGTTAACGCCTGTAGCCACCAAAGTGATGATGTTAGGCGCCGGCGAATTGGGTAAGGAAGTCGTGATTGAATTGCAACGCCTAGGGGTGGAGGTGATTGCGGTCGATCGTTATCAAAATGCACCGGCACAACAGGTCGCGCACCGTGCTTACACGATCTCGATGTTGGACGGTGCTGCGCTGAAGGCCTTGGTAGAAAAAGAACAACCGGATTATATCGTACCGGAAGTGGAGGCGATTGCCACAGACATGCTGCTGGCGCTGGAACAGCAAGGCTTTAATGTGATTCCGACCGCACAAGCGACCCGTTTGACCATGAACCGTGAAGGCATTCGCCGCCTTGCGGCAGAAGAACTCGGCATCCCGACCTCGAATTACCGTTTTGTAGACAATTTTGCCGCATTGCAAAGTGCGGTGGCAGAAATTGGCTTGCCTTGCGTGATTAAGCCGATTATGAGCTCCTCCGGGCATGGACAAAGTGTGATCAAATCCGAGCAGCAGCTTGAAGCCGCGTGGCAATATGCACAGCAAGGCGGACGAGCCGGCGGCGGCCGGGTGATTGTGGAAGGTTTTGTCAAATTCGATTATGAAATCACCTTGCTGACGGTGCGGCATATCGGCGGCACAACTTTCCTGCCGCCGATAGGACACACACAAATTGACGGTGATTACCGTGAATCGTGGCAGCCGCAGGCGATGTC
Source organism: Testudinibacter crocodili (assembly GCF_006228025.1). Taxonomy (NCBI): domain Bacteria; kingdom Pseudomonadati; phylum Pseudomonadota; class Gammaproteobacteria; order Pasteurellales; family Pasteurellaceae; genus Testudinibacter; species Testudinibacter crocodili. Next base: position 28,387 of record NZ_VDHF01000008.1, on the reverse strand, counting down.
AGCGACCGCACTTGAAAAAGCACAACACATAGCCGGCAAAATCACGGCGGGCTTGGGTGGCCGGGGTATTTTTGGGGTGGAGTTGTTTGTGTGTGGCGATAATGTGATCTTCAATGAAGTCTCGCCACGCCCACATGATACCGGCATGGTCACCTTGATTTCACAAGAACTCTCTGAATTCGCCCTGCATGCTCGTGCGATTCTCGGCTTACCGATTCCACCGATCAATCTGATCAGCCCGTCAGCTTCAAAGGCAATCGTGGTCGAAGGACAATCCAAGCAAGTGCGGTTTGGCAATTTAGAACAAGTGCTGGCGCAACCTAACACTAATTTACGTCTGTTCGGCAAAGGCGAAGTTAATGGTCACCGCCGTTTGGGCGTGATTTTAGCTCGCGATGAAAGCGTGGAAACGGCACTGGCAAAAGTCAGAACGGCATATAATAAGTTGGTGGTTCAGTTGTAAGGTGGTTGGTGTTACACAGAAAGTGCGGCTTGGCTGAGGCTGATACCGCACTTTTGTGTTTTCTGGTAGTGAGTTGTAGCTAATTAGTGGGTGGCTTTGCGCTTAAACACAGAACTGACGCTAGCCACGACAAGCAGTACCACCGCACCGCAAACCACACCGATAATCAAGCTGGCGAGGTTAAACGCCCAGCCCTCGAGCCAATTCATCTGCTCTAGCCAGTAGTGCAGAATGCCGAGATTGTGGGCGATGATGCCGCCGCCGACCAAGAACATGGCGAGCGTGCCGACCACGCTGAGCAAGCGCATAAAGTGCGGCATCACAAAAATAATGCCTCTGCCGAGGGCTTGGCTGACCGCACTTTGCTTGCGCATTAACCAAAATCCTAAGTCGTCCAGTTTGACGATGCCGCCGACCAAGCCATAAACCAGCACGGTCATGCCCAATGCGATTGCTGACAAGACCAATGTTTGCGTCAGAAGATTGTAGTCACTGACCATACCCAGCGCAATGGTGACGATTTCTGCCGACAGGATAAAATCGGTGCGAATTGCACCTTTGATTTTGGCTTGCTCCTCTTGCGGCGACAGTTCTGCCGTGACCGCACTTTCTGCTGCGTTGTCTGGTTTATGCAGCAGTTTGTGGAAAATCTTTTCTACGCCTTCAAAACAGAGATAGGCGCCGCCAATCATCAATAAATACGGAATCGCCACTGGAAAAAAGGATGAAATCAGTAAGGCAAGCGGCACCAAAATCACTTTATTCCAAAACGAGCCTTTCGCCACCGCCCACACCACCGGCAGCTCGCGCTCGGCACGCACACCAGCGACTTGGTTGGCATTCAGCGCCAGATCATCACCGACCACACCGGCGGTTTTCTTGGCAGCAACTTTGGTCATCAGCGCCACATCGTCTAATACGGCGGTGATATCATCTAATAGGGTAAACAGTGAAGCAAATGCCATGATCGTCTCTTTTGGTTGTAAACAGGTGTAAAAATCGAATGCACTATAGCAAACCATATTGAGAAAGCAATAAAGAAATTTTTAGGCTGTGCTACGATTTATAGCGGTGAGGAAGAAGATGAATTTTACACTACTTGATGGCGGCATGGGGGGAGTTGTTGCGCATCGGCGCACCGTTTCAGCAGACTCTAGGCTTACACACGCGATTGGTAATAAAAAACCCCAGCCGTTAGCTGAGGTTTTGTGGTGGTTTGAAAAATATTATACCAATTTATCTTCATTCGGTTTAATTGCGGCATACAGGAAGCCGGTGAGGGCGGTACCTGCGATAATCGCCACTAAATATAACAATACCGGTTGAATAGCACCCGGGATTGCCAGCACAAAGATACCGCCGTGTGGTGCCATCAATTTTGCGCCGAACAACATCGAAAGTGCGCCGGCTAAGGCACCGCCAGCCATGCAGCTTGGGATCACACGCATTGGGTCACGAGCGGCGAATGGGATTGCCCCTTCGGAGATAAAGCACAGTCCCAACACGAATGACGCTTTTCCGCCTTCACGTTCGCTGGCATTGAATTTTTTGCGTGCCAGGAAAGTGGCTAAGCCCATACCCAGTGCCGGCACCATGCCTGCCGCCATCACCGCTGCCATTGGCAAATAGGAGGAGGATGCTAACAGGCCAACGCCAAAGGTATAAGCCGCTTTGTTGACCGGACCGCCCATGTCAAAGCACATCATAGCGCCTAGGATAATTCCCAACAGAATCGCACTGCCGGATTGCATGCCGGTTAAAAATTCGGTCATGCTACGCATGATCCAAGCGACTGGTTCGCCGACGATATAAATCATCACCAAGCCGACAACCAAAGTGGCGATAAACGGAATGATTAAAATCGGTTTTAACGCATTCATGGTGGGTGGCAACTTAACATGATCAGCAATCGCTTTGGCGACATAACCGGCAAGGAAACCGGAGATAATCCCGCCGAGGAAACCGGCACCAATCGAACTGGCGAGCATTCCGCCGACCAAACCCGGTGTTAAGCCTGGACGGTCAGCTATCGAGTAGGCGATATACCCAGATAGCACCGGAATCATCAAACCGAAAGCACTGCCGCCACCAATTTTCATCAGCGCAGCCGCTAATGTACCCTCTTCTTTAAAGGCTTCTATTCCGAACACAAATGACAGGGCAATGATTAATCCGCCAGCAACTACCACTGGCAGCATATGCGATACCCCGGTCATTAAGTGGCTGTACACGCCTTTTTTCTCGGCTTTAGCTTCTTGTTTAACCGCACTTGCGGCAGTTGCCGTGAAGATTTTGGCTTCATTAAAGGCTTTGTCGAACTCTTGTGCGGTTTTTTTCAGGGCTAAACCTGTGGACGTGCGGTACATCAATTTGCCGTCGAATTTGCTTAAATCCACGTCGATGTCTGCTGCCACGAACACCAAATCAGCCGCAGCAACTTCTTCGGCACTGATTGGATTGCCGGCGCCGACTTGACCACGGGTTTCCACTTTCACATTCCAACCTTGTTGCTTAGCGTAGGCTTCGATCGCTTCTGCCGACATAAACGTGTGGGCAACGCCGGTTGGGCAAGCGGTGACAGCAACGATATTTTTGACAGTATTGGTGGATACGTTGATCGCACTGGTGCTTGGTGCAACATAATCGCTTGCCTTGGTGAGTGCAGCGGCAACGGTGCTTTCCGGTGCGGCAAAGGCGCTGTTCAAGTTTGCCAAATACACTTTTTTACCGACCAGTTGTGGATCGTTCGGTAAATTATCGCCCAATACCAGCGCAATATCGGCATCGGCGGCACGTTCAACCACCTTGTGTCCGGCATTTGTGGCGGCGGTAGCGAATACTTGGCGCACCAAAAAGGTTTTCGCTTTGCCTAAAGCGGCATCTTCTACCAGTAGAATGTTCATGTGATTATCCTTCTATTACGTTAATTTGAACTTGTTGCAAAATGTCATCAACTAAAGTGCGGTCGCTGATGCCGACGTTACTTTGTGAAACGGCAAAGGCGGAAACGGCACTGGCAAAAGCCAATGTTTGTGCTTGCTGCCAGCCTTGGCTGATGCCATAAATCAAACCGGCGACCATTGAATCACCTGCGCCGACGGTGCTGACCACGTTTTCGCATTTTGGCGGGCGTGCCTGCACCACTGCTTGATCGCTGAGCCACACTGAACCTTCAGCGCCCATCGAAATAATCACATTGGCGATGCCTTGTGCTTTCAATTGTTTGGCGGCGGCGATAATTTGTTCCAAGCTGTGCAGCGGTTTGCCGATCCAGGCTTCTAATTCGCGATGATTCGGCTTCACCAACCACGGGTTGGCTTTTAGTCCGGCGGTTAAGGCGGCGTGGCTGCTGTCCAACACCACTTTCACACCTTGTTGTCCCAATTGGCTTAACCATGCGGTAAACTGTTCCGGGTTGACGCCACGTGGCAGGCTGCCGCAAACGGCAATAACATCAAAATCTTGGCTCCAATTTAACGAGTCTGCGACGAATTTTTCCCAGCTGGCATCATCAATTTGGTAGCCCAAAAAATTCAGGTCGGTGACATCAGCCTCTGTTTCAGTGATTTTTACGTTGATACGCGTCTTACCGGGAACACGCTGGAATTTATCGTCCAGTTTCAACGCCTGAAACATACGGCTGAAGTCACCTTGATTCTCTTCCCCAAGAAAACCGCTGACGGCTACCGCAACATCCAAGTCGTGCAACACTTTTGCTACGTTGATGCCCTTGCCTGCCGGAAAAAGCCCCAGAGTTTCCACAGTGTTGACTTCGCCCAGTTCGATGCGTTTTAAACGCCCGACCAAATCGTAAGCGGTATTTAGGGTAATCGTTGCAATCTTTGCCATGACTATTCCCCCAAACCCGACGCAATAGCGGCGCCGATAGCGTCAATTGCTTGTTGCGCATCTTCGCCTTTGGCGACAAAGCGTAGTTGGTGCCCTTTCAACGCGCCGAGCGCCACCACTTTCATCATACTTTTGGCGCTGACCGCTGCAGATTGACGATCCAGATTTTCAACGGTGATCGCTGACTGGAATTTTTTCGCCTCTTGCACCAACAGGGCGCAAGGACGGGCGTGCAAGCCGTGTTCGTTTTTCAGGCTGAAGGTGCCCTCAATTTGTCCGTCACTATTTACTGCGCCTGTGGCAGAGGGGGCGCTTGCTGCTGCAACCGCACTTGTCACCTCTTCAATGCTGTCAGGCTCTTTCGGCGTAATGCCGGCGCCTTCGCCCAAACCGTCGGCAATCGCTTTGCCAATGGCTTCGATCGCGGCTTTGGCATCATCACCTTCAGCGGTGAAACGTAAACGGTGACCGGCGACGACGCCCAGTGCCACCAATTTCATCAAACTTTTGGCATTCACGGCAGTGGTCGGGCGATCCAAATTCTCAACCGTGACTTTTGCGGCAAAAGGTTTCACGGTGCTGACTAACAATGCACCCGGACGAGCGTGTAAACCGTGTTCGTTACGCACGGTGAAAGTGCCGATAACTTGCTGCACCGCACTTGTTGTGGTTTGTGTGTTATCGGCTTTGACCGATTTTCCGCTCAGCAAGGCGATGATTTGCTCGGCGCTGCTTGCTTGTAAAAGTGCGGTTTGCGTTTCGGCAGTTAATAGGCGTGCCAAAACTGAATTTAGTTGATCATCAACTGCGGCAACGGTCATGACGGCTTGCACCGCTTCGCCATTGGCGTTATAGAACGGTTGTTTGGCACGGCTGAACGCCACGGCGTTAAATTGATTGCCTTGCGCATTGTCATTCAACACAATGCCGTTACCGATTGCCAATCCTTGATCGGCAATCACTTGACTGACAAAGCGCGCGTCAACCGCACTTTTGGCTTCTAGTTTGCCGGCATTGATGGCGGTTAAGGTGAGGGCACTGTTGGTCTCGACATCAAGCGTGATAAAATCCGGCTGCAATGCTGGCTCTTTTTTCTCGCCCATTAAAATCGCACGAAACTCAGCTTTGTCTTGCAGCGTCACCAACGAAGCGGCGGTGTCGTCGTCGCCCAACACATGGGTCAATTGGCGCAACAAGGCTAGATGCTCGTCAGAGCGGGCAGCAATCCCGATCACGATATAAGCGATATTACCTTCGCCCCATTCAATTCCATTCGGAAATTGAAAAATCTGTACCCCGGTTTTTTTGACCAGATCACGGGTTTCCAAGGTGCCGTGTGGAATCGCAATGCCGTTGCCTAAAAAGGTTGACGTTTGCTGTTCGCGTGCCAGCATTCCTTGAAGATAGCCTGCTGCGACATAGCCGTCTTGTGCCAAGGCATTGGCTGCCATTTCGATGGCTTGTTGTTTATTATCGGCGGTTGCTGATAAATGAATGTTATGTTCCGGTAAGTTAAACATTCAATGCTCCTGTTGTAGATAGTTTAAGAAAAAGAAAATTTTCTCTTCCAACGGTTACCAATAAAGCAAAAGTATGACACTTATTATTTGATGAAACGTTTCAGCAAAAAGAGAAAAAACTTTGCTGCCCCATTTTTGAACAGTGAAGCAGCAAATATAATCTGTTGGCTATTATTCGCCATTCTGATTTTCAGTTCAAAATAAAAATCACTAAAAAGTGACCTACATCACATTTTGCTGTTATTTTCGGCAGTTTTGTAGAAATTGCTCGGTTCCAGCCGTCAAGTATGGATCGTTTTCTTCACGCACGCGATCACGGCGTAAATCACGCATCGCATCATAAATACCTTGGGTCAGGCTGGGTTTGTTCAGCAATGACCAGCAATTTTGATTTAACCGTGAAAAGTTGTTTTGCAGCTCGCCGGCAAACACAACACCGCTACGAAAGGCATACAAATCACTGTCTTGCAGCTGGTTATACAGCTGATCGCGAATGTTGGCGATGCTGGTTTTGATATCACCACGATACCAAGCCTGCGCGCCGCGAGTGAAATCATCCACTTCATAATTCTCGCCTACAATCCCTTGGAAAGACTGCACCGTGGTTTGATAGGCGATAGCATAGGATTTGGCATCACGCTGCGAATCGGGTAAATCGATTACTGCTTTGTTGCTACAACCGATCAAGAGTAAAATAAAGCTTGTGGATATTAGTTTTTTTAACATTTTCTGCTCCTTGCCGACCGCTCTTGGTCAAAGTGCGGTTATTTTATTATATTTTTAGCGGAAAACCGAATTTCTATGGCTTTCGTCTGCTATTTTCACAGGCATAGCTTGCTATTTAAACCGAAAATAGGTAATTTTCTTCCACTTTTTTAGTTAACATTTTTAGAACATTATGCATATCACAAACGAAAAACAAGATCGCATCAGAAGAACCTCAATTTTCAGTAAAATTATTTTTGCCAGTCGCTGGATTCAGCTGCCGATTTATATCGGGCTGATTGTGGTACAGATGGTGTATGCCTATAAATTTATCAAGTCACTCTGGGAGCTGTTGGTCAATCTTAACCAAATGAATGAAAATATGGTGATGTTGGCGGTATTGAACTTGATTGATGTGGTGATGATCGCCAACTTGTTGATTATGGTGATTGTCGGCGGCTATGAGACCTTTGTTTCACGCCTGAACACCGATGATCACCCCGATCAACCGGAATGGTTGAATCATGTGAATGCTTCGGTGTTGAAAGTGAAGCTGTCGATGGCGATCATCAGCATCTCTTCAATCCATATGTTGCAGACATTTATCAATGTCGGCAATTTGCCGGAAAAACAGATGATGTGGCAATTACTGCTGCATTTGGGCTTTTTGGCATCAGCGTTGGCGATGGCATACACCGATCGTATTTTGTATGGCACAACCCATAAAAACCATTAAGCAAGCTTGAATTAAAGCAAAGTGCGGTTGCGATGACAAATCTGGCTAAAGGCATTATTGCGATGTTGGTTTCAGCACTGGGTTTTACCCTGATGGCGGTGTGCGTCAAATTGGCTGGGGATTTACCGGTGGTGGAGAAGTCGATTTTTCGTAACGCCATTGCCACATTGTTGAGTGGTTATTTGGTGTGGAAAAATCGCACGTTGTTTTTTGGGCAAACGCTTAATCGGCGCAATTTGCTGCTGCGCTCGGTGTTTGGTTTGTTTGGTGTGTTGTTGGGGTTTTATGCTATCGACCACTTGTTGCTGAGCGACGCCGATATGATCAGCAAACTATCTCCATTTTTGCTGATCGGACTGTCGGCGATTTTTTTGCAAGAGCCAATTTCGTTGCGGCAAATAGGATTATGTTTGGTGGCATTTATTGGGGTGCTGCTGATTATCAAACCCGGTTTTAATGCTGAGCAGACCGCACTTTTTCCGGCGCTGATTGCAATTGGCGGTGCAATTTTCGCTGCAGCGGCTTATCTGATGCTGCGGGTATTAGCGCTGAGTCCAAGTCCTGAATCGCCTTATACCATTGTGTTTTTCTTTTCATTTTTTTCAACCATTGTGTTGCTGCCTGCTGTGGTGTGGCAATTTAAGCCGATGTCGCTGGCACAATTGGGCTATTTGTTGCTATCCGGCGTGATGGCAACAGTTGGGCAGTTCGGGATTACTTTGGCGTATCGTTACGCCAGCGCCAAAGAGGTGTCGCTCTATTCGTACGCTTCGGTGATCTTTGCGGCGTTTTTCAGTATGCTGCTGTTTGATCAATATCCGGATCTATTCAGTTGGCTCGGTTATCTGCTGATTTTTCTCAGTGGCTATCTGATGTTTCTGCTGAATAGCAACAAAACTGAGCGTTGAACCGCACTTTTCTTTCTTAAAATTAGCTGTTAACATTCTGTTAAATTTTTTCTTGATAAAGGTATTTTATGACCACCGAAATTGCAACAGTAACTGCACAGCAGGCGTGGCAGCAGGTGCAGGATAATCAGGCGGTATTGCTAGATATTCGCGATCTGAAGAATTTCAGCTACCGTCGTCCGCCGCAAGCGTTTCATCTCACTAATCAAAGTTACGGTGTATTCTTAGATCGCTATGATTATGATTTTCCGATTGTGGTGATGTGTTACCACGGGGTTAGCAGTCTGAATGTCGCCCATTTTTTGATTGAACAAGGCTTCGACCATGTTGCCAGTGTGCAGGGTGGATTTGAAGGTTGGCTGCGTGCCGGCTTGCCTTATGAAAGTGATTTGCAAAGTGAATAAGTGTTAATCTAGTGCCAAACCCGGATAATCAAATAGGCGAGGAAGCCGTAAAAAGCAATAAATGCTGACAAGAGCAGTAACCATGCAGCTTGTGGTGCGGTACGCCGCAATTTTGCCAATAAAAGTGCGGTAGCGAATAACCCTAGCGGATAAACCCAAAGTGCGGTTGAAAACCAATATACCGCACGGCTGCTAAGTGCTGGATTATCGGCGACCGATGGCGAAACCAACAGTGCCAGTGGCCAGAGAATCGCTGGCAGGCAAAAAAGTGCGGTGGCCCAAGCAAAGCTGGAAAAGCCGTTTAATTGTGGTTGGTTATGCACCTGACATTCTCCTAGTATCTCTTTCAATCTGTTACGCAAGGCGCTAGTATAGCGTAACTTTGTGGTTTTTCTAATCCTGTTTTCTAAAACGTTATGACCAAAATAATTTTAAGTACTGACAAGCCGGAATTGGCACTGCGCTTTCGTGACTATATCCGCCGTGAATATCAGCGTGATTTGCCGTTATATCAACAGCAAGGGTACTATTTGTTGGCGCTGGAAGAGAATGATCCGCAGCTGAGCCAGCTGTTAAATGAGGCAGAGCAATATCGGCACACGCCGTTTGCCGAAAAGTATATGCAGGCGAGTTGGCAAGACGGGCAAACCTATTCTTTGAAAGGGCGCTTTCAGTCGCTGTTACCCAATTTTTCGCAATGGCGTAGCGGATGGAATTCAGTTGTCACCGCCCCGGTAACGGCGCTGATCGGTTTGATTTGCGTGCTAGCATATCTGCTAAGTTTGAGCGATTATCAGACCGACCTGTATTTATCGGCGCATTTCCCAGAAAATAGCCGCCAATATAGCGAAATTTGGCGATTCTTCACCCATGCGTTGGTGCATTTGTCACTGAGCCATATTGTTTTTAATTTGACCTATTGGTTGGTCTTTGGTGCGATGATTGAGCGCTCTTGCGGCTCAGGCAAAGTGTTGCAACTGTTTTTGGCTGCCGCGCTGATCAGCGGTATTACCCAAAATGTGTTCAGTGGACCGGCATTTTTCGGGCTGTCTGGCGTGGTTTTTGCGATCTTGGGCTACGTTTATGTGATGAGTCGGGTTGATCCGCTGTGTCGATTCAGCTTGCCGAGTGGATTTATCTATCTGTTGTTGGCGGGGGTTGCGGTTGGTTTTGTGGGGCCATTGCTGAATTTGCAGGTGGGCAATGCGGCACATATTTCCGGTTTGCTGCTTGGCAGTGCAATAGCTTGGCTAGACGGAAAGCGAGTAGCCCGCAAAAAACAAAACTGAAAAACAAAAATTCGTGGGTATGCAGAGTATTTTTACTTATTTTGCGGTAAGATAGCGTCCATATTTGATTGATAGCGATGATAGGCGTAACACAAAACGCCACTCATTATTCGATAACAAACCATTACGAAAATGCCCGAAGTATTAACCCGAAAATTACATGCCTACGCCCGTTTAATGCGCTTGGATCGCCCCATCGGCACGCTGCTGTTGTTATGGCCGACGCTGTGGGCGCTGTTTTTGGCAGCTGGGGCAGTGCCGGATACTAAAATATTGCTGATTTTTGTCGCGGGTGTGGTGCTGATGCGTGCTGCCGGTTGTGTGATCAATGACTATGCCGATCGCCACATTGACGGCAGTGTCAAACGCACCGCAAATCGTCCGTTAGCAACCGGCGAAGTCAGTGAAAAAGAGGCGAAAATCTTGTTCGTAGTGCTGACCGCACTTTCATTCCTATTGGTACTGAACCTGAATGGCTATGCGATTTTTTTGTCGTTTATCGCAGTGGTATTGGCATTTGTCTATCCGTTTATGAAACGCTACACCCATCTGCCGCAATTTGTGTTGGGTGCGGCGTTCGGGTGGTCAATTCCAATGGCGTATGCCGCTGTTAGTGGGGCGTTGCCCCTGTTGTGTTGGCTGCTGTTTTTTGCCAATCTGCTGTGGACGGTGGCGTACGACACCCAATATGCGATGGTCGATCGTGATGATGATTTGCGGATCGGGGTGAAGTCCACCGCGATTTTATTTGCACAATATGACAATAAAATCATTGCATTACTGCAATTTGTCGCCTTAATATTGTTTGCCGCTATCGGCTATTTGGCGCAGCTGCACCCGTTGTATTATGCGGCGGTTGCCGTGACCGCACTTTGCTTTGTGTATCAATGCAAACTCACTCGCGAACGCACCCGTGCCGACTGTTTTAAGGCGTTTCTTAACAACAACTACTTCGGCATGGGGATTTTTATTGCGCTATTATTGGGGATTTTTGTGTAATCTCCCACCAAACACAATCCAATTTACTTCACTTTATTCAACGCGCTGCGGATTTCTCACCTTTTGCAGCAATACAAAACTTGGTAATACTAACATTGCCATCAAATAAAACGCCCATACCGGATTATAACGATACACCACCCCGGCAAACAGCATAAACAGGGCGACACTTAAACAGCTGCAAACGCCGTTATACAGCGCCTGTAGCTTGGCAATATAACTGCTCGGACAGCCAGTGATATAGCGGATCGTCACAAAGTGGCATAATGCGAACGTGATACCGTGCAGGGTTTGCAGCAGCAAGAATGGGATAAAGTGTTCTGCCAATCCCATACCGAGCCAGCGCAACACTGCCACCACCGTAGTGAACAGTAGCAGCGAGTAGAGCGAACAGTTTTTTAACAAACGCCCGGCAAAGAAAAACACCAGTACTTCTGCTGCCACACTGACACCCCATAACCAACCGCTGAGTTCAACCCCGATGCCTAATTCTGCCCAATACAACACGGCATAAGCATAATAAGCGGCATGACTGCCTTGGAGCAGCGCCAGAACCGCCAACAACGCCAGGATCTGTTTATTGGCTAAAATGGTTTTATAACTGACATTGGCTTGCACTTTTTGGCTATTGTCCGGATTTTGCGGATACGGATTGGGCGATAGCATCTGGAGAGCGCCATAACCCAATAAAAGTGCGATCACCAGGCAAATCATACTTTGATCGCCGAAAATGCCCAACACATAGCCACCGAGCAAGTTAGCACCGATAAACGCCAGTGAACCGGTTAAGCGGGCTTTGCCGTAGTCTAAGCTCACTTGGCGTTGCCAGTTGCCTGCCAAAGCATCGGTCAATGGAATACCGGCGCCAAACACCGCATTGAACAACCAAATCAGTGCGATCAGCAACCAAGCGATTTCGGTGCTGGCGGCAATGGCCAACACCAAGCCGAGACTGAACCAAGCGATCAGGCGCAGCATCGAAATTAAAGCCGAAGGCTGTTTGACCCATTGTGAAAACAGCATACTGCCGGCAAAACGAAATAGAAAAGAGAAGGCGACCACGATGCCGATGGTCTCTTCCGAATAGTGGTAGCTTTTCAGCCAGACCGGCAAAAACGGCAAAACCACACCATAAGTGGCGAAATAGCCGATAAAACTACAAATTAACCAAACAAAGGGCGAGGTGCGAAACATATCAGAACAGGCTCTCCATCTCTTCGGCTCTGGCAACGGCTGCCTGCATGGCTTCGGCAACAATCTGCTTCAGCTGACGTTGTTCAAAAACCTGTAATGCAGCGGCGGTGGTGCCGCCTTTGGATGTCACTTGTTGGCGCAGCGCTGCCAGTTCCAATTGCGAATTTTCGATCGCCATTTGTGCTGCGCCCAGCATGGCTTGCTGGCTCAATTGCCGCGCGGTGGCAGGATCTAAGCCCATGTTGATCGCTTGCTGCTGCATTGCTTCCAAAAACAGAAAGAAATATGCCGGGCTGCTGCCGGAAGCGGCAATCACGCTGTTAATTTCACTTTCCTGTTGCAACCAGCAAATTTCTCCGACCGAGCACATTAAATCAGCCGCAAAGATGCGGTCATCAGCACCGCACTTGGCATTGGCAAACAGCCCAGCCATACCGACGGATAGCAGTGACGGCGTATTTGGCATCACTCTGACTATCGCTGTTGCGCTGGGTAATAATGTGTTCAAACGTTTGACCGAAATTCCAGCTGCAATTGAAATTAGTAGTGTTCGGCTGAGATCCAAATCGGCGAAATCGGCACAGGCGGCTGCCATCAGTTGCGGTTTTACCGCCAACACCACCGCTTGCGCCCGCTCAACTGCAAAGCGGTTATCATTCGAGGTTTGCACCCCTAGTTCCGCCAAGGCTACCAGCTTGCCGTCGCTTGGATTGGTGGCAATGATTTTCTGCGCTGGATAGCCGCTGCGCAGCAAGCCCAAAATAATCGCACGGGCCATATTACCCGCGCCGATAAATGCAATTAATTTTTGTTGCATACATTTTTCCTTAACAAGGTCTGTTACAATATTGTGCATTCTAACATAAGCAGGAAAAGAGATTTATGTATTGGTTTAAAAATGTCATGGTTTACCGTTTAAGTAAAAAATTGGACTGGTCGAGCCATGTGTTGGACGCGGCGTTGCCACATCAGGCATTTTTTCCGTGCGGTAGCCATGATCAAAGCAAATTCGGTTGGGCATCGCCGTTGAACGGCAGTGATTTGCTACACTTCAGTGTGAATGGACAGTGTTTGTTGTTGGCACAAAAAGAGGAAAAAATCCTGCCGGCGGCGGTGATCAAACAAGCGCTGGAGCAGCGAGTTGAAAGCGTGGAACAAAAGGAGCAACGCAAACTGAGCAAAGTGGAAAAACAGGCACTGAAAGACGATGTGATCAACGAATTATTGCCACGCGCTTTCAGTAAAAAACAGCAAACCGCACTTTGGATTGATGCCGATAATGATCTGGTTTATGTCAACGCTGCCTCGGCAAAACGGGCGGAGGATGCGCTGGCATTACTGCGTAAATCGTTGGGATCACTGCCGGTGGTGCCGCTGGCATTTGCCAATGATCCGGCAGCGGTGATGACCGACTGGATCGCCAATGACAATCTGCCGCAGTGGTTGACGGCATTGGGCGAAGCCGAATTGACCTCGACCACCGATGATTCGGTGATTCGCTGTAAACAACAGGATTTGGAGAGCAGCGAAATGCAGAACCATTTTGCCGCAGCTAAGCAGATCACCAAGCTGGCGCTGGAATGGGAAGCGCACTTGAGCTTTGTGTTTGCGCAGGATTGCAGTTTGAAACGTCTGAAATTTGCCGATACGGTGCGTGAGAAAAATGATGACATTCTGAAAGAGGATTACGCACAGCGCTTTGATGCGGATTTTATTTTAATGAGCGGAATCTTGGCGCAGCTCAGCGAACGGTTACTCGAAGCGTTTGGCGGAGAAGCAGGATCACTGGCGGATAAAATATAATCAGTTGTTGTCATGGGCAAGAAAAATAAGTGCTGCAAAAAATATAAGAAAAAAGGTAAATACTGCAAGGATTGCCCTTTCCGTTAATACAGACCTAGATAAAATCTAAAAATAATGTGTGATAGGTATATTTTTATCGGATTTTGTAGGTTAAAATTGTCACGTTTTTTACAAATTGGTCAATCTTTAATAACATGATTGACCGAGATGAGGGTGATGATTTGGGCTGTTGGCAATTAATAAGTATTATTCGCGGGTTATTTATTTTACTTTCTTTACTTTTGGGGCTGTCCGCCAGCCCGTTGTTTGTCAGTGCGCAATGGTTGTGGGTCTGTTTATTAATATCGGTCAATATGCTGACCAGCGGGTTGACCGGCTTTTGCTTGCTCTCTCATCTGTTTTGTAAACTTGGCGCCAAAAGAGTTTAAACCGTTTTTAAGTCAGCGGTAACGCTGGCTGTTTACTATGTTTAAAACTTAAAGTAGAGCGGATGACTTGTTAAATAAGAATCTGCTTTAGACCTGATAGCCCAGCAACAACAGTGTTTCTTTATGTTGCTGCATATCGGCAACGTTGGGCAGTTCGCCCCAAATCTGAAAACCGCACTTTTGCAGCACGCCGACACTAGCAGGATTACCTTTAAACACAAAACCTAACAGCGTTGAAAATTGTAGTGGCTGCATTTGCTGCTGCAAAAAACGCACCACTTGGCTACCGATGCCTTTTCCTTGGGCATTTTTGTCCAGATAAAAACTGGCCTCAGCGGTAATGCCATAAGCCGGACGACCGTAAAACGGCGATAGCGTTGCCCAGCCGATAAGGTGGTTGTCATGGGTGCGTACCGACCAAATCGGATAACGCGGGTTATTTTGATGAAACTCGAACCAGGCTTGCCGATCGGCAATACTAATCAGTTCTAAATCGGATGTAATGTGGCGGCAAGCGATCGTCTGGTTATAAATGGCAACAATCTGATTTAAATCCTGTGTTGTGGACGGTTGGATACTGATTTCTGTCATTTTATTTCCTATTTTATTTTTATGGTTATTTGGTGCTGCTATTCAACGCTGTTCGGCAAACGTAAGCTGACTTCAGTGCCACCGGTGGCGCGACGTTGAATATTCAATATGGCCTTTAATTCTTGTGCCCGTTCGTGCATGATATTCAAACCGTAGTGACCGCTCGGTTCATTTAGTGACGGAATACCGATACCATCGTCGCGAATCAGCACTTCATTTTCGCCATCTGGATTGGTTTTGGCAACCACTTCAATCAGTGAGGCGCTGGCGTGCTTAATACTGTTCAGTACCGCTTCGCGCACAATTTGTAACAGATGAATTTGCTGCTGTGCGTTCAATAGTTGTGATGGCAGCGCACAATCGAGCACAATTTTTGCTTCAGAACGAGATTGCAGAGAATCAATCACCTCTTGCAATGCCAAGGTCAGATTAGACTCGCTGACAGTCAACCGGAAAGTTGCTAGCAGCTCTCGCAGTTGGGTGTAGCCGTCGCTAAGTGCGGTCTCAAATTGGTTCAAAATGGTTAAACTTTTGTTGGCTTTTGCTGCATCCACTTCTTGTATAATGCTGCGTTTTAATAAGGTTAATTGAATCTGCAAATAGGCAAGCACCTGTGCCAACGAATCATGTAACTCGCGAGCAATGATCGAACGTTCCTGCATTAAGATCAAATGCTGCCGCTGGCGCAATAGTTGGTAGGAGTGAATTGCCCGTCCTAACATCTGGGCGATATTTTCGATGGTGCGTAAATCGGGGTACGCTTCGCTGCGCTGCCAGTTTAAGTTGCCTAGATGTTGCTCGTTGATCATAATCCGGGTGGTTTGCCAAGGCACGTCGCTCTCTTGCCCCGCCTGTAAATCAAACATCTCATTACCGTTTGCGCTCAGGCGCACCACTTGCAACTTTTCGTTTTGCTGCAATAGCGTCAGCACCGTCAACAAATTTTCACGCGTGATTTCGTGTAATGTGAGTTGCTGGGAGGAGTAGTACAACATTGATAAAGTGCGGTTGATTTGAGTCAAGCTGCGGGTCTTTTGACTCACTTGCTCTTCGAGAGAAAGATAGAGCTTTTGCAGCTGTGCTGCCATTTGGGTAAACCCACGTGATAATTCACCCAGCTCATTGGCGCTGTCGATATCCAGATTGATATGTTGAAATTGGCTGTTTTGTACCTGCCGGCTGGCAGTGACTAAACGTTGTAGTGGCTCAACCACTTTTTTGCGACTGTAACTGAGTAAATAAGCACTGAGCAGAATCATCAGCAATAGACTGAAAATATTAATATAAATCGCGAAACGAATTCGTTGTTCGGAGAAAACTTGCAATACCGAGACAAAATTATCGACCTGCTCGACATAACGCTCTAGATTTTGTCGATACAGCTCCGGCTCATGCTGCAGAATATATTGTTCCATCACCGCCCAACTTTCCAGCAAAGTGCGGTATGCGCTCTGCACCTTACTTGGCACATAAAAACGCTCTAGACTCATCAATGTCGGAGTTTGCAGACTGGCGCGATAAGTTTTCACCCCGTGTTCCAGCAGCTCAGGCTGATATTGCATTTCGTGTAGCAGGCGATAGCTCTGCATCCGCAACGAGCCAGACACATTGATCATCTCCGCATCGGAATGATTGCTGATCATAATCAGCGTGGTGACACAAGTGGACAGCCCCGACAGCAGGATAATCAACACTAAATTATACGCCAACCGCGACGTCACTGATTTTTTGATTTGCACGATTTGCTCCAAGGGTTTTGCAACGATGGGAATATTATAAGTATTCTAGCAAGTGCGGTATAGCTAACTTAGTGGCTAAAACGCAGTATTTTTGCCTATTATAACTTTTAATAATCGGTGTAAGCTTTCAAGGCGACCATTTAAAGATTCCATGCAATTTAAAAACTCCATTCAATATGAAATAAATTTTCCATAATAGCTGGATTCTGATGCAGTGCGGACTAAAATATAGCTAAGCTTACTGCTTATTATATAAATAATCTTCTAAAATTTGATCTCGATAGCAAAATGAAAGATTAGCAATTGCGCAAATCTAATTCGAAACGTATATTTCATAAATGAAATGGTGATTGTTATTAAAACCGATTGTTTATCGAGATACGAGGAGAATTTATGCTAGCGTTTATATCATTCGTCGGCTTCACTGCCATGGTGGCGCTGATTGCCTGGTGGTACACCAGACATGACGATCTCAGCCATTCTGAAGGATATTATCTTGCCGGTCGTTCGTTAACTGCGGTGTTTATTGCCGGTTCGATGATGCTGACCAATTTATCTACTGAGCATTTGGTTGGGTTGAACGGTTTGGCGTATCGTTCGGGCTTTATTGTGATGGCGTGGGAAGTGATGGCGGCGATTACCATTGCAATGTTTGCGTTTTACTTTTTGCCGAAATATTTAAAACTCGGCATTGCTACGATTCCAGAATTTTTAGAAAAACGCTTCGATAAAGGCACGTTGCTGATCACGTCATTGCTGTTTCTGGGCTGTTATGTGATTTCGTTGTTGCCCATTGTGTTATATACCGGTGCTTTAGCGCTTGAAAGCTTGTTTCGGGTGTCTGAAGTCTTTGGCGTGGATAAGACGACCGCACTTTGGATCATGGTGTGGGGTGTTGGCATTTTGGGTTCGATTTATGCGATTTTCGGCGGGCTGAAAGCGGTGGCGGTTTCAGATACCATCAATGGCGTCGGCTTGTTGGTCGGCGGAATTATGGTCACTGTTTTGGGGTTGATGTACGTTGGTGATGGTAACGCTTGGAATGGGTTAAAAGAGGTATATCACGCCAATCCGGATCATTTTAATTCTATTGGTGCTGCGGATTCTGTGGTGCCATTCTCAACGCTGTTTACTGGCTTGATTGTGTCGAATATGTTTTTCTGGTGCACTAACCAATCGATTATTCAACGTGCTTTAGGCGCTAAAAATCTGAAAGAAGGGCAAAAAGGGGTACTGTTGTGTGCTTTTCTGAAATTGTTAGGACCTTTACTGATTATTCTGCCCGGTATCATTGCGTTTCATATTTTTCAAGGCACATTGGATATTCCTGATCAGGCTTATCCGGATTTGGTGCATTTGGTGTTGCCGGATGCGTTGGTTGGTTTCTTTGCGGCGGTGGTAGTCGGGGCGGTGTTATCCACCTTTAATAGTGCGCTGAACTCTTCGGTGACCTTGTTTTCGCGCAATGTGTATAAAGTGCAGATTAATCCCAATGCCAGTGATACCAAACTGGTGAATGTCGGTAAGGTGGTCGGGATTATTTTGGCTGTGGTGGCGATGGTGGTAGCGCCGTTGGTTGCCAATGCGCCGGATGGATTGTTTTATTTAATTCAGCAGCTGCAAGGGGTATTTAATGCACCGATTTTAAGCGTGGTTGTAGTTGGGTTGCTGACTAAACGCGTGCCGGCGATCGCGGCGAAATTCGGGCTGATTTTCGGGATGGTTTCCTACATTGTGTGTAACTTTATTTTAAAAGTCGATATGCACTTCTTCCATTTGGTGGGGCTGCTGTTTGTGATCAATGTGGTGATTATGCTGCTGATCGGGCACTTTCAGCCAATGGAACAACCGTATCAAGAAGTCTATACTCAACAAGTGGACATTGAACCTTGGGCATATGTTAAACCGGTTGCGTTGGTGATCACGCTGCTGTCTTTAACCATGTATATCTTTATGGCGCATAACGTACCGAGCTTAGTTTGGATTGGTTATTATTGTTTTGCTGCCGGCACTTTGTTGTATTTCCTGTATGTTTTTGTACAACAACGTAATAAACAACTGAACCCAACAGCCTGATACACAAAGACCGTCAAAACTCATAACCCCGTTCTTGTTAGGCTGAACGGGGTTATTGTTTAGCGATACGCCAGCAACCGCACTTTGATGTGGTTTATAACGATCGCTTGTAAATTTCCCCTAACGTTTTATCTTGCGAACCGAATAGACGAATGATTTGTGCTAAAAACAGCTCTCCGGCGGCAATGGCATCAATTAAGGCATTATGATTAATATATTCCGGCAAGCCATAATGTCGGCGCACACAGCCCAATTGATAGTCTCGTTGCTGCTGTGTGGCGACGAAAGTTCGTTCCAGTTTTAAGGTGTCCAGCCAAAGCAACGGAAACGACTGCAATTTATATTTCATTGCCAAATAGTGCTGAATAAAGCGCTTTTCTATATTTGAACCGTGCGCTATCACGATGCGTCCTTGCATCTGTGTAAATAACTGCGCCATCACCTGATCCAAACTGACCGCACTTTGCAGCATTTGCGGTACGATATGGTTAATCACCGCAGTATCTTGTTTAATGTGCTGCTGTGCTACAAAATCATGGCGAGATTCAGACAATTTCAGGCAAGAATCGTCAATCGGTACACTGGCGACGCTGAGAATATGATCGACCATCGGATTCAGCCCAGTGGTTTCAAAATCAATCACCAGATAAGACAACGAGTTGAGATCGGTGTCGGCGTGCGGATAAGCGGCGGCAAACAGCGGTAATAGTGCTGGTGGACATTGGTGTTGAGTACATAATGCTGATCGTTGTTTCTCCAGTTTTGCCAAAGGATCAAATCGCTGCCGCCAGCGCTTGAAAAGTGGTTTCATCGCAGCAGCCCTTTTTGCGAAAAGCGCATTTCTGCCGCTTCCTGCAATTTGGCGATTAAACGGAAAGCATCTTTCAGATTATTACGTTCAAACAAAGTTAAATCATTGGGGACAATATGGTTGGTAAGTGCTTGTTGCTGCTGCAATGCCAGCGCTTGATATTTAAACCGCACTTCGCTCACAAAGTGGTATGCTGCTAAAATATCGTCCAAAGTGGCTTGATTGATAACGTTGGCTTGATAACATGCTTTGAACCGCACTTCGGTCGAAGATGCCTGCACAATGCCGGCAGACAGCGCATAAATGCGCCCTAAATCGACCAATAAGCTGATAGCGCGTTTTTTTAGATTCAGCTTGTTTTTATGCTCCCCGTCTTTGATCAGCACAAAATTCCTGAAAATATTCAGTGGTGGTTTAACTCGGATCGCATTAGCCGTCAAAAAGGCTAAAAAACGTCTGTTTTGTCCAATTAATTGGATAAAAAATTGCTGTAACTCGGTGCCCAAATCTGACGCACCATAAATGACACGCAAATCGAGCAAAACCGACGCATTGAGTAATCCTTCTTGCTCCGGATTCTGAATCCAGTGGCGGAAATCTTGTTGCCACTCTGCCAAAGATTGACACCATTTCGGATTCGATGCCATATAGCCACCGGAACATTTTTCATAACCGCACTTGTCTAGCCCGTCATTGACAAATTCAGCCAGCCGCAAAAAATAACGCTGCTCTTCAAAACTTAATTTCCGTTCAGTAATGATTGCATTGTCTTGATCTGACAGCGGATGAATCTCATAACGGGCTTGGGAGCCGGAAGCCAGCCACGCATAGCGACACGGCGCCACGCCGCAGTAGTGTTCTGCCATCATAAGCAATTTTTGGTTGAAGGCGTCGGCAATCAACGTCATCACTTGCATAATATGCTGATAGTGAGTACCGCTATTAACCAAGGCTGCAAACAGCGCCTGCCGTTTTTGCGCCAGATTAACCAATAACGGCAGTGAATCTGCCTGAAAAATATGGTTAATCAAAAAAATAGATTGAGTACTGTTTTTCTGGACTAAATCGGTGGCGGTTAAAATACCTAAAACTTGATTGTCTGCCATCACCGGCAAACTGCGGATATTGTGTTGCATCATCAGCGAGACCGCATTCAGCACCGAATCATCGGCAGCAATTGTGGGAGGATTCGAGGTCATGATATAGGTGATCGGCAATTGCACATCCAACGCTTGTGCCACCACTTTTTTGGTCATGTCGCGATCATTGACAATGCCGATAAGCTGCTTGTCCTGCATGATTAATGCTGATGAACGGCGCTGTTGGCACATTTTTTCTGCGGTGTACTGAATGGTGGCATGGGCATCAACCTGCGCGATTTTGCGATTTGCCACCTCCGCCACAGATTGCATAAAAAGATTGCTTTGGTCTTGCGCTAAATGGGCTTGTGCAGCTTTATGCAGGCGAATATTCGCATCACTGGCAAAATATTCTGCATATTCAGGATGTTGCTGTAAAATTTGGTGTAGGATAGCGTAGGGAACTTGATAAATCAGGCTGTTTTCAATCGCAAGTGCGGTGTAATGTTCTTCTTCCTGAGGATTAAAGATGCTGAAACCAAATACGCTGCCGCTTTCTAATCTTGCCCGCAGCTCGCCATTCGCTTTTTTCTGCTCGACCGCACCGGTGCGGATCAGATATAAGCAGCGTTTGTCACGTTGTTCTTCAAATGCAATCACTGCACCTTCGGCAATGTAACGGATTTCAATATTGGCAGCGATTTGACTGATGACATTTTTTGGTAGGTGATTAAACGGATCAATTTGGGCAATAAACCATTCAATGTTCGGAATCAAAGAGCTGTCCATCGTATTTTTCCTCATAGCGTATTTGCATAGTGTAGCCTGTATCAAAATCAAAGACACCTTAAATTGGGTAACTTAAGGTGTCTTTTCATGTTAATCAACAGACCTTATTACAATCAAGTGCGGTATTTTTTCCACAATTGGATCAAACGTTGATAGCGCTCGGAAACCGCAGTAACTAATTGTTGATCGTCGAGTTTTCCAGCTAGCCATTCGGCGGAGGGTTCGGCGAAAATCGTTCTGCCGACCGCAAAGCCTTTCACCAATTTTGCGTTGGCAGCAGCTTTAAAGGTTGCGTCAAACACGGATTCCGGTGCATCTAAGCCCAGAATCAGAATGCCGCGACAGTAACTGTCGTTGCTTTCGATAATTTGGCTTAAATCTGCCCAGCCATCAGCACTGATACCCGGCAGTTTCCACCAATCCGGCTTGATGCCTAAGCTATAGAGATGTTGCACAATTTCATGGTAATGGTGCTCTTGCTGCTCCATATCCAACGGCAGAATAATTTCCAGCAGCAGTTCGTGCCCGGTGCGACAACAGGCTTGATAAACATCCAGCAGTTTTTGGTCTTGCTGCGTTTTCAAATCAGCCGTATCGTGTGGATGATAAAACGCTAAACATTTGACCACATGTTCTTGCGGCCAAGTGATCAACTGACTGCCTAAATCACCGTATTCCAGTGCCAGTGGACGGGAAGCTGGTTTCTCAATCGGACGCCCAATCCACCAGTTTTTGCCGGTGATCGCATTTAATGCGTCTTGACCATAAGTGGTGTCGGCTAAAATACCCGACTGTCCGTTGTCGACCCCTTCTATTTTGGCGGTTTGTTGTGCCGCTTGCAACAACAGCGTTTTCAAGTATGGTATCCGTTTTGGATCGGCACCGCACTTTTGTGCCATTTCGTCCAGTTGTTTGCGGTGATCAAAGGCGAAAATACACAGATTATTCCATTCGGTTTTGCGGGTAGTGACACGGTGTAGATGGTTTAAGGTTGCATCTAAATCCGGACGTGGCACCGATTCGGCACGGGATAAATAGTTATCCAGCTCTTTTTTGCTCGGCATTGCCGGCGCACAGCCATGACGGGATACCACCAACGCCCCGCAGGCATTGGCATAGCGACAGGCTTGTTCCCAACCTTCGCCGTTGATATAACCACGCAATAAACC
Source organism: Testudinibacter crocodili (assembly GCF_006228025.1). NCBI lineage: Bacteria > Pseudomonadati > Pseudomonadota > Gammaproteobacteria > Pasteurellales > Pasteurellaceae > Testudinibacter > Testudinibacter crocodili. Next base: position 5,835 of record NZ_VDHF01000008.1, on the reverse strand, counting down.
GGACATAAAGGCATCGCCGGCGCCCAGCACGTTTAACACTGCCACGCGCACGCCGTATACGTTCAAGCCACCATCTAAATCATCGGGAATTTCGCCCTCGAACACCGAGCAGCCTTGCGCGCCACGTTTGCAGACTAAGGTTGCTTGACTGCATTTACGCACATTCTTAAGTGCGGTCAGAGTATCGGTCGAGCCGCCAGCAATGTGGAACTCTTCTTCGGTGCCGACCAGCACATCAAAATGGTGCAACACCTCTTGCAAGGAATCAGTTACCGCTTGTGAATCCACATAGCGGGTTTCACCATCGCCAAGAGAAGTTAAACCCCACAACACCGGACGATAATCAATATCCAGCAACCGTTTGACGCCATTGCGTCCGGCATATTCAAGTGCGGTCAGCACCGCATGGCGGGTTTTAGGATGAGAAAGATGGGTGCCGGTGATCGCCAACGCTTTCGCCGAAGCAATGTAGTCTTCGCTGAAGTCATCGGCACTGATCGCCATATCGGCGCAGTTGTCACGGTAGAAAATCAGTGGAAAGGTTTCGTTATCTTTGATGCCGAGAATCACAAGTGCGGTCAACCGCTCTTTGTCGGTAATTAAGTGGCTGGTATCTGCGCCGACGCTTTGCAACTCTTGACGTAGAAAACGCCCCATATGTTCGTCGCCCACTCGGGCAAGCATTGACGATTTCAAGCCTTGAATCGCGGTGCCGTATGCCACATTGCCGGAGGAACCGCCAAGATATTTGGCAAAGGTGGTTTCGTCTTCCAAGCGGGAACCGATCTGTTGCCCGTATAAATCGACGGCAATCCGTCCGAGACAAATGAGGTCTAAGGGTTTTGATGCGGGCTTTTGTGACATAATGATCCTCTCCTGTATTTACTGCGTACTGTTTTGCAATTGCGATAACACCAATCAAAACAAACTATTTAGTTTTTCTTTATTTTAGAATAAATATTTCATTTTGCTATTGTTAACTCGTTTTTTTGGGATCTTGATCTCAAAAAATCTTTTTATAAGCGATTTCTAACTGGATTTCAGTCACAACGTATGTGGCTCGTTTTCGCCAAAAAAACCGCACTTTTCACTTTTTTTGATCAAGAAATTGATCCAGCTCGCAAAAATGAAATTTACATTTCATTTTGTATTTTATTGGAATTAATTTTGAGTAGAATAGCGACTGTAAACATTCACTGTAGCATTCATTCACTGTAGCATTGATAGCTCGCATTATTTTGGCAGGAGAATCTATGAAGACACAAAAACTCACCGTTGCCCAAGCACTCGTCAAATTTTTAGATAACCAATATGTGGAAGTAGACGGCAAAGTCAGCAAATTTGTGAAGGGTATTTTTGGCATTTTTGGACACGGCAACGTGCTCGGTTTGGGGCAAGCGTTGGAACAAGACAGCGGACAGCTGATTGTACACCAAGGGCGCAACGAACAAGGCATGGCGCATGCGGCGATGGGATTTGCCAAACAAAAGGCGCGCAAGCAGATTTACGCCTGCACCTCCTCAGTCGGCCCTGGCGCTGCCAATATGATCACCGCCGCCGCCACGGCGACCGCCAACCGTATTCCGCTGCTGCTGTTGCCCGGCGATGTGTTTGCCACCCGGCAACCGGATCCGGTGCTGCAACAGATCGAGCAAAGCTACAATTTGAGTATCAGCACCAATGATGCGTTTAAAGCGGTGAGTAAATATTGGGATCGGGTCAATCGTCCGGAACAGTTGATGACCGCCTGTATCAATGCGATGCGGGTGCTGACTGATCCGGCGGAAACAGGGGCGGTAACGATTGCGTTGCCACAAGATGTGCAAGCGGAAGCGTATGATTTCCCAGAGTATTTTCTGCAAAAACGCATTCACCGTATTGAACGCTCTTTGCCGACCGAACCGATGCTGCAACAAGCGCTGGAACTGATCAAACGTAAGCAAAAACCGTTGATTATTTGTGGCGGCGGTGTACGTTATTCCGAAGCGGCTGCGGAGCTGAAAGCCTTTGCCGAAGCCTATCAAATTCCGTTTGCCGAAACCCAAGCAGGCAAAAGTGCGGTGGTGTCTGCTCATCCGCTTAATGTTGGCGGCGTGGGTGAAACCGGTTGTTTGTCCGCAAATTTGTTGGCAAAAGAAGCCGATTTGGTGATCGGTATCGGCACCCGCTACACCGATTTCACCACCTCGTCCAAATGGATTTTTCAAAACCCTGAAGTGGAATTTTTAAATATCAATATCGCCCGTTTCGATGCCTATAAATTGGATGGGGTGCAAGTCACCGCTGATGCCAAGGCCAGTTTGCAACAGTTGCAGCCGCTGCTGCAAGCAGTCGGTTATCAAGCCCAATGGCATGCTCAGATTGCGCAAGCCAAACAACAGTTCGAACAAGAGTTAAACCGGGTGTATAACGTCACTTATAGTGGCAAAACCTTTGTGCCGGAAGTCAATGACCGACTGGATACCGCTGCGGTTTATCAGGAATTCCAACAAATTACCGGTTCATCACTGACCCAAAGCCGAGTGTTAGGTATTTTGAATCAGGCGTTGGGCGAAAACGATATTATTGTTGCCGCCGCTGGCAGCTTGCCGGGCGATCTGCAACGCACTTGGCAAAGCAAAGGCGAAAATACCTATCATCTGGAATACGGCTATTCCTGTATGGGCTATGAAGTCAATGCGGCGTTAGGCGCAAAACTGGCGGAGCCGGAAAAAGAGGTGTATGCCTTCTTGGGCGATGGCTCGTATTTAATGCTGCATTCGGAGTTGATCACCTCGATTCAGGAACATAAAAAAATCAATATTATCCTGCTGGACAATATGACCAACGGTTGCATCAACAACTTGCAAATCGGCAACGGCATGGATAGCTTCTGCACCGAATTCCGTTTCAGAAATCCGCAAACCAACCAGCTGGATGCCGGCTTTATTCCGGTGGATTTTGCTATGAACGCCGCCTCTTACGGTTGCAAAACCTATAAAGTCAGAACCGAAGAAGAACTGAAAACCGCACTTGAAGAGGCAAAAAAACAGAAAGTCTCTACGTTGATCGACATTAAAGTATTGCCGAAAACCATGGTGCATGGTTATGGCAGTTGGTGGCACGTTGGCGTGGCAGAAGTGTCGCAAAAAGAGCGGGTGCGTGAGGCTTTCCAAAAAGCGGAAATTCAGATTAACCGTGCCCGTCGTTATTAAATTATCGAGTTAAATAAAGTATTTAAAATCACCTTTGAAGGAGAAACAAACAGATGAAAGCAGAAAATGTGAAATTGGGTATCGCCCCAATCGGCTGGACCAATGATGACTTGCCGGAATTGGGCGCAGAAAACACCTTTGAACAATGTGTCAGTGAAATGGCGTTGGCTGGCTACGAAGGTTGCGAAGTCGGCAATAAATATCCGCGTGATGTAAAAGTGCTGAAACACAAATTAGACGTGCGCGGCATTCAGATCTGTAATGCGTGGTTCAGTACTTTCTTTGTGGACGGCAAAAAAGAGCAAACCATCAAAGATTTTATTGAACACATGAATTTCTTACACGCCATGGGCGCCAAAGTGATCGGTTGTTCAGAACAGAGCCGCAGTATTCAAGGTCAGAAAAAAGCGATTTTCAAAGAAAAAACCGTGTTCAACGATGCAGAATGGCAACTGCTGGCGGAGGGCTACAACGAGCTGGCTAAAATTGCTGCTGAAAAAGGTATGAAAGTCTGTCTGCATCACCATATGGGTACTGGGATCCAAACGCCACAAGAGGTTGACCGCTATATGGAAGTGACTAATGATGATGTCTATTTGCTGTTCGATTCTGGTCATCTTTACTACTCTGAAGGGTCGCAGCAAGCGATGTTGGATGTATTAGAGAAATACATTGACCGTATCGTCCATGTGCACTTGAAAGATGTGCGTGATGACGTGGTTGCCGAGGTTAAAGCCAACGATCTCAGCTTCTTAGAAGGAGTAAAAAAAGGGACGTTCACCGTGCCGGGCGATGGCGTGATTGACTTCAAACCGATTTTTGCGATTTTAGAAAAACATGATTACAAAGGTTGGATGGTGGTGGAAGCCGAACAAGATCCGGCACTTGCCAATCCATTTGAATACGCCTTAAAAGGCCGTAAATACATCAAAGACGTAGCAGGAGTTTAATTATGATTAAAGTAGGTATTATCGGCGCAGGCCGTATCGGACGTGTGCATTCGGAAAGTATCAGCAAATACGTTAAAGGCGCAGAAATCAAAGCGATTTCCGACATTAAAGTCACAGAAGAGCTGCAAGCTTGGGCGAAATCGATGGGCATTGCGCATGTCTATGACGACTACAAACAAATTCTGCAAGACCCTGAAATTGATGCGGTGTTGGTCTGCTCCTCCACTAATACCCACGCTCCGATTTCAATCGAAGCTGCGCAAGCCGGCAAACATATTTTCTGTGAAAAACCGATTGATGCCGATGTGGGCAGAATCAAGCAAGTGTTGGCAGCGGTAGAAAAAGCCGGGGTGAAATTCCAAGTGGGCTTCAACCGCCGTTTTGATCACAACTTTAAAGCGATTAAAGATCGTGTTGTCGCCGGTGACATCGGCGAACCACATATTATCAAAGTGACCTCACGCGATCCGGATGCGCCGCCAATCGAATACGTTAAAGTATCCGGCGGCATGTTCTTCGACATGACGATTCACGATTTTGACATGATCCGCTACCTCTCAGGCAGCAATGTGACCGAAGTGTTTGCGGTCGGCAGCGTGTTGGTCAATCCGGAAATCGGCAAAGCCGGCGATATCGACACAGCCGTAATCACCTTGAAATTAGCAAACGGCGCGATCGGCGTAATCGACAACAGCCGCAAAGCGGTTTACGGCTACGATCAACGTGCCGAAGTGTTCGGCTCGAAAGGCGCAATCCAAATCAGCAACGACACCGGCTCAAGTGCGGTTTTCTCCGGCGAAAACGGCGTGGTAGCGGAAAAACCGAAATACTTCTTCCTTGAGCGCTATATGCAATCCTTCGCCGACGAGATCTCCTGCTTCGTCGATTCGGTGGTCAACGACAAACCGACCGTTGTCAACGGCGACGACGGCTTGCAACCGGTGTTGATAGCACTGGCTGCGAAAAAATCGATGGAAGAGGGCAGACCGGTTAAGATTAGTGAGGTTGGTCAATAGATTAGAAATTTAAACTACATTGATTCGCTTTCTTGAGAAACGCAGCATTCGACGCTCAAGAAGGCGAAATTCGTATAAACCTCCCGCTTTTAATGCTATAAAACTCCAAATTCATCAAAAAAATTAATTTTAAATCAAATAGATAAATTTATTCTTCCTTTATTGTTGCAAACAATGCAAAAACTTCTTGTCATATACAACAGGAAGATTATAATTTAGTAAATTATTTTTATATTTACTAAATAAATAAGGAAGGTATATGAACAATGATTTAATTACATTAGCATTAGATTTACTCTCCTGCACTCAAAAAGAGCTTGCAGTTAAATTAGCTGTGTCGCCTACTCAGATCAGTAAATGGAAAAAAGGCGAATATATGTCATTTGAATCAAGAGAAAAGCTAAAAAAAATACTAGAAATAGATAATCTTGATCCAAGTTTTATTTTACTTGTTGGTTCAATAGAGAATGCTCGAAATTGGGATAGACTTATCCACTTTATTGCCGAGTTAGCAGAGGAGCAAGCTGAGACGGGGTATAATACGATACCATTGCAAGATGAATTAGAAATATTAAGTTCAGATATGTTTCGAATTTTAAAAGAGATTGGTATAGAGATTCCTAAATCTTTTCCTCACCAATTTCTACTTGATTATAATAATATTATGTCTGGAGA
>NZ_VDHF01000079.1:0-8581 GCF_006228025.1 Testudinibacter crocodili | reverse complement strand
GATCAACAGACCCTAGTTTTGATTCATTTTAAGGGGAAACAATATGCGTTGGCAGGGGCGTAGAGAGAGCAGTAACGTAGAAGATCGACGGGGCGCATCCGGCGGCGGTTTTCGCGGCAAGGGCGGTGGTATTGTCGGTTTGCTGATTATTTTAGTCGGTGCCTATTTTGGCGTCGATCTGTCTGGTTTGGTCGATACCAGTAGTATCAGTTCGGGGCAGAGTTACCAATCCTCACTGAGTGAGCAGGAAGAGCAGCAGTTAAATTCCTTTTCGCGCGTGGTGCTGGCGGATACTGAAGTGGCCTGGGAACAGTATTTCGGCAAGAGCGGTCAGCGTTACACACCACCGACGATGGTGCTTTACAATTACGCAACCCAAACCTCATGCGGCACCGGACAGGCAGCAATGGGACCGTTTTATTGCCCGAATGACCAACGAGTGTATCTGGATCTTTCATTTTATAAAGATATGAGTAACAAGCTGAAAGCCTCAGGCGACACGGCATTTGCCTATGTGATCGCGCATGAAGTCGGACATCATGTGCAAAATTTATTGGGTATTTTGCCGAAAGTACAGCAAGCGCAGCAACGCAGTGGCAGCCAAGCTGCGGCAAATCAATTATCGGTCAAATTAGAATTGCAAGCCGACTGTTTTGCCGGTATTTGGGGGCACTATGCCGATAAAAACGGTATTTTAGAGTCAGGCGATTTGGAGGAAGCCTTCAATGCTGCCGAAGCGGTCGGCGATGACCGTTTGCAAAAACAATCACAAGGTTATGCAGTGCCTGACAGCTTCACCCATGGCACATCAGCACAGCGTTTAGCTTGGTTTCAACGTGGATTACAAAGTGGTGATATTAAGCAATGTAATCCGTTTGGCTAAAGCGTTTTGCTGATCTAAAGTGCGGTCAGCTGCAAACAAATAACCTAAAAACAATCTGTAATTTGACACTACAGATTGTTTTTTTATCGCTAAATTCTCATTTAGGATAAAAAATAAGGTTTTTATCTATTTTGCTATTGATAATTGTTATCAATAATGTAATATGCTACGCCTCAAATGTTCCTAAATAAAGATCAACTGACCCTAATATTGAGGCTAAACCATGCAAAAAAATATTCATCCCAGCAATTATCGTACTGTTTTATTTTATGATTCCAACGCAAAAACCGGTTTCTTAATCCGTTCTTGTGCCAGCACCAATGGCACCATGAAATGGGAAGACGGTAAGGAATATCCGGTGTTTATGTGCGATACCTCTTCAGCATCACACCCTTACTATACGGGAAAAACCCGTCAATTAGGTACAGAAGGGCGCGTCAGCGACTTCAGTAACCGCTTCGCCAAATTCGGTTTAAAAAGCAAATAGGAGTTTAATATGCAAGTATTATCATCATTGAAAAGCGCTAAAACTCGCCATCAAGGCTGTAAAATTGTACGTCGCCATGGCGTGGTTTATGTGATCTGCAAAGAAAATCCACGCTTTAAAGCCCGCCAAGGGGGCTGTAAGAAAAAACGCTAGGATTTTTTTTCATTGAAAAAAAACTTGATAAATTTTATTATCGATGCTCACAGCTATAATTCTGTAGCTGTGAGTAATACACTTTTTATAAGGAATAGATAATGAAATTACTCCATTTGTCAGGTTTTATCGCATTATTGTCGAGTGTCGGGTTATTTGCCGCTCCACTAAATGTTGCTTCTTATAACATACACCACGGTGCTGGTGAAGATGAGGTTTTAGATTTACAGCGTATTGCGAATGTATTGAATAAGTTAGACGTGGATTTGGTCGGTTTGCAAGAAGTGGATATTGCTAACGCCAGAACCGGATTTGTCAGTCAAGGCAAATATATTGCGCAGCAATTGCAAAATGCGCAAAATACGCCTTGGAAAACCTTAAATGCAGCCGCTATCGAGTTTGAAAATGGTGAATATGGCAATGCTATTATCTATAAATCCGATGTATTAACCTTAAATGACTATAAAGTGGTGCGCTTACCGGATCCCGATGGTGATGGTCAACGTTCAGCGGGTGTTGCAACCTTTACGGATAAAGATGGTATTACATTCCAATTTGTCGCCTCGCATTTAACCCACAAAAATAAAACTGAAAATGGTAGCACGATTCAATTAGCTTCGTTAAAAATGATCGAAGAAACTCTTGATTCTAAGTTACCGACCATTTTTGTAGCCGATTTCAACGCTTCGATCAGAAAAGAAGATAATCATAATTTGGATACGATGGCGTATTTGATAAAAAATAACTGGCGGATTGATAGTCCGTTAGAAGGGGCGAGTATCCCAGATGAGCCATGGATTATTGATTATGTGGTCAGCAAAAATCACGATAAATTAAAAGTCAATAGTTCGCAAATTGTGTTGGATGATTTGACTAAAGTTGCTTCTGATCATTTCCCGGTGAAAGTGAACTACCAGCTAGAAAAATAGTGATTAAAAAAGCCGATTGGTTTCCCAATCGGCTTGTATATCCAGCAGTATAAATACTGTGCGGTAAAAATTAACGCTTGCTGAACTGTGGACGACGACGTGCTTTACGCAAGCCGACTTTCTTACGTTCAACTTTACGGGCGTCACGAGTGACGAAGCCGGCTGCACGCAGTGCAGGACGTAAAGTTTCATCGTATTCCATCAATGCACGAGTGATACCGTGACGGATCGCACCTGCTTGACCGGAAATACCACCACCTTTAACAGTGACGTACAGATCCAATTTTTCAGTTAATTCCACTAACTCCAGCGGTTGACGTACGATCATACGAGAAGTTTCGCGACCGAAATAAACGTCTAATTCACGTTGGTTGATAGTGATTTTACCACTGCCCGGTTTGATAAATACACGGGCTGAAGAGCTTTTGCGGCGGCCTGTGCCGTAGTTTTGATTCTCTGCCATAATCTTGATCCCGTGATTAAATGTCTAAAACTTGTGGTTGTTGCGCAGCGTGGCTGTGTTCAGCACCGGCATACACTTTCAATTTGCGATACATTGCACGACCTAAAGGACCTTTAGGCAACATACCTTTAACCGCAATTTCAATCACGCTTTCAGGACGACGTTCGATCATCTCTGCGAAAGTAGCTTGTTTGATACCACCGATGTGACCTGTGTGCCAATAGTAGATTTTATCACTTTGTTTGTTACCGGTTACGGCAACTTTCTCAGCGTTAATCACGATGATGTAATCACCGGTATCGACGTGTGGGGTGTATTCGGCTTTGTGTTTACCACGCAAGCGGCTTGCGATTTCAGTAGCCAAACGACCTAAAGTTTTGCCGGTCGCATCAACTACATACCAGTCACGTTTTACAGTTTCCGGTTTTGCTACAAAAGTTTTCATTAAATGATTACCAAAATAAAATTTTTAAACCCTGTGCTTAATATAACAACATCAAGCACACCTCTAAATTGATTGCTGCACCCCTTCGAGTGAGAACTCAATTAAATTTACGCGGTGGGAAATACCGTTCGTAATACAGGGTCGCAAGATTATACGGAAAATAGTGGCAAAATGCTAATTTTTCTTTTAAATTTGTTTTAAAAAAATGGCTTAGGTCAAAAAAATATGATTTAGTGCTTAGCGTTAACTTGATAAGGATTTATAATTTCAAGCAGTTACCTTGAACAGTTCAATACAATTTAGCATATTTCAACGGGGGAGAGCATGGAAACAGCAGCAGTGGCAAACAATGTATGGTTGATCGGTACAATTGGGGTGGTGGTTGGCTTTATCTTAGCGTATCTTTTCATCAGGATAACCAGTGGCAGTGTCAAAAAACAGTTAAAAACTGAATCCGAATTAAAACAGGTGAAAACAGAGGTAGAACAGCAGAAAAACAAGATTGAGGAACATTTTGCCGAAAGTGCAGAGCTGCTGAAATCGTTGGCGCAAGACTATCAGCGTTTGTATCAGCATTTGGCGAAAAGTTCGGTCGCATTATTACCCGAAGCCACAGCAAAAGAGATTTTTGCTCAAGATTTGTTGGCAGATAAAACAGCTGAAACGTTTGATGAAAATGTGGCAAGTGCGGTCAGTGAACTACAAAACGACGAAAAAGCGCAACCAAAAGATTACTCTAAAGGTTCCTCAGGTTTGTTAAAGTCCAAAGAATCTTAACGATAATGTCTTAATATAAGAAGTTTAATTTATTGAAAGCAACGATTTTTCGTTGCTTTTTTAACAAGCAGAGAGTGGTGTTATGCGGGAATTCAGTGAAATTATTAAAGCCAGAGATTGGGAAAATCAATTAGTGACCTCTTCGTTATCCCGACTGGCGGCGCATGCGCCTTTGCGTGCTTATCCAGACGTGCAAAGTGCGGTCAGCAAAACGCTATCGCCTAATCAGCAATCCCTGAATGGCAGCTGGCAATTTCAACTATTCGCCAAGCCAGAAGCTGTGCCGGAAGCCTTTATCCAACCGCACTTTGACGATACCAACTGGCTGACGATTGCCGTGCCGTCCAATTGGCAGATGCAACCAAATGTGGCAGACAACCCGATTTATACCAACATTCAATATCCGTTTCTGGACAATCCGCCTTATGTACCGCAAACCAATCCGACCGGCTGCTACCGCACTTCGTTTGTATTGCCGCCGGCGTGGCAACAGCGCCAAGTGCGGCTCAATTTTGACGGTGTGAACAGTGCGTTTCATCTGTGGTGTAACGGACGTTGGGTCGGTTATGCGCAAGACAGCCGTGTTGCCGCTGAGTTTGATTTAACGGAATTTGTACAAGCGGGCGAGAATCGGTTAGCAGTGATGGTACTGCGCTGGAGCGATGGTTCGTATCTGGAAGATCAGGATATGTGGTGGCTGAGTGGCATTTTCCGTGATGTGACCTTGCTGAGCAAACCGCAGTTGCATATTGCTGATGTCGAAATTCAAGCGGACTTGGATGCGATTTATCAAAACGGGCAGCTTGTGGTCAAAACCCGTTTGAACCAAAACAGCGAATTGGCAAAAGTGCGGTTGCAGCTGTTTGACGGCGATCAATCGCTGCTGGACATCACCCATTCAATCGTACAGCAAGCCGCGGTTGATGAAAAAGGCGGATATCAGGATCGGATTCAGCAAATCGCCGACGTACCGCAGGTGCAGCCGTGGTCAGCAGAGATACCGCACTTGTATCGCTGTGTTGTCAGCCTGTTAGATCACCACGGCGAGCTGCTCGACTGCGAAGCCTATGATATCGGTTTTCGCAAGGTAGAAATTATGCAGGGGCAACTGCTGTTAAACGGCAAGCCGCTGCTGATTCGTGGCGTAAATCGGCATGAACACCATCCTGAACGTGGGCATGCGTTGACCCTTGAAGATATGCGGCAAGATATTATCTTACTGAAACAAAATAACTTTAATGCGGTGCGTTGTGCGCATTACCCCAATCATCCCGCTTGGTATGAGTTGTGCGATCAATATGGTTTATATGTGGTAGACGAAGCCAATTTAGAGACCCACGGACAGTTCCCGATGCAGCGTTTGTCAAATGAATCAAATTGGTTGAATGCTTATCTGGAGCGGGTTGTGCGTATGGTGGAGCGAGATAAAAACCACGTTAGTATTATCATCTGGTCGCTGGGCAATGAATCGGGTATCGGTAATAATCACCATGCGATGTATCAATGGCTGAAGCAGCGCGATCCGAGCCGACCGGTGCAATACGAAGGCGGTGGTTCGATGACTGCGGCAAGCGACATTATCTGTCCGATGTATGCCCGTGTTGAACAGGATCAATTTTTCGCTGCCGAAGCAGCCACCAAATGGGCAATCAAAAAAGCGATTTCGATGCCTGGCGAACAACGACCGCTGATTCTGTGTGAATATGCGCATGCAATGGGCAACAGTGTGGGTAATTTTGCGCAATATTGGCAGGCATTCCGCCAATATCCACGGCTACAAGGCGGTTTTATTTGGGATTGGGTCGATCAAGGTTTAACCAAATTCGATCAAGAAGGTAATCCCTATTGGGCGTATGGTGGTGATTTTGGCGATCAAATCAATGATCGTCAGTTTTGTATCAATGGGTTATTATTCCCAGACCGCACTTTGCATCCTGCGATGCATGAAGTGAAAAAAGCACAGCAGTTTTTCCAATTCAAACTGGCAAAGGCGGAGCAGGGCTATGAGTTGACCGTAACCAGCGAATATCTGTTCAAAACCGTGAAAGATTGTTTCCTGCATTGGAAACTCAGCGCTAACGGTTTTCCGATTCGCTTTAACTATAGCGGACTGAATTTAGCGCCGCAAGGCAGCCAAAAAATCCGGATTCCGTTGGATATTCACCTGCTGCCGGATACGCTGTATTTGATTGATGTGGAAGTGGTGTTAAATCAGACCCAAACATGGGCAGAAAACGGTTTCAGTGTGGCAAAACAACAGTTTGTGCTGCCTGAAGTGATTGCACTGAGCGAGCCGTCATTACGATCATCTGTGCTGCCGCACTTTGTTGAAGACGAAGCACAATTGACGGTGCAGCAGCCGCATTTTCAGATTGTGTTTGATAAAAAGAGCGGTTTGCTCAGCAGCTGGCTGAAAAATGGCGCTGAACAATTGGCGCAACCGCTGCGCAATAATTTTTATCGAGCGCCATTGGATAACGACATCGGTACCAGCGAAGCGCATCATGCTGATCCGAATGCGTGGATCAGCCGTTGGCAGCAGTCTGGTCTGTGGTCGTTGAATGAAAAATGTTTGGCGTTCAAGGTTGAGCCGTTGTCTGATTGTTTGCAAATTTGTGTGCAGCATGGCTATTATCATCAAGAGCAACTGCTGCTCAAAAGTCAATGGTTGTACCGTATCACCGCACAGGATGAACTGGATTTGGCTATTCAGGTTGAGGTCGCCGATGGTTTGCCGTCGCTGCCGCGCGTGGGCGTTGAATTGGCGCTGGTCAACAGCGATAGTCAGGTGAAATGGTTTGGGCGCGGACCGCATGAAAATTATCCGGATCGCAAAGATGCAGCGCATATCGGGCAATATGATTTGTCACAATTTGAGCTGCACACCAACTACATTTTCCCAAGCGAAAACGGCTTGCGTTGCGATGTGCGTGAATTAACGGTAGCAGAACTTAAAGTGACAGGGTTGTTTAATTTTGCCGTCAGTCGCTTCAGCCAAGCCAATCTGGCAGAAGCACGTCACACTTGTGACTTAGTGGCGGATCCTTGTCTCTATGTTCGTCTTGACGGATTCCATATGGGAGTTGGCGGTGATGACTCATGGACCCCAAGTGTACATCGGGAATATCAACTGTCACAAAGGCAATACCATTATCAACTAAACTTCGCACTATAATCGAGCGAGACCAAACACTTATTTGCGGCAGAATATCGATTTTGTCGCAAATAGTACTCGTCGTATACACTTTAAACAACTATAAAACTTGTTTTTTTTAAAATTGGGGTTATAATAACTCCAGAATGAAAAGGATCATCTGTGAACAGCAAAAGTATCATAAAATTGATAGAGAAAGACGGCTGGTATCTTGTTGCAGTTAAGGGCAGTCACCATCAATTTAAACACCCAGCAAGAAAAGGACGGGTGACTGTGCCACACCCTAAAAAGGATTTAGATATCAAAACGACAAAATCAATATTAAAACAGGCAGGGCTATAGCCCTTTGAAATAGGAGAAGAAAATTATGCTCTATCCAATCGCAATCACTATTGGTGATGAAAAACATGCTTATGGTGTGGTTGTGCCTGATGTGCCAGGCTGTTTTTCTGCTGGAGATACGCTGGAAGAAGCGTTTATGAATGCAAAAGAAGCGATTACTTTTCATATTGAAGGTATGTTAGAAGATGGTGACGAGATTCCACAGCCGAAACCGATTGAACAACATCAACAAAATACTGATTTTCAAGATTTTATTTTGACATTTGTCGAAGTTGATTTGTCCCACTTATTGGGTAAATCAGAAAAAATTAATGTTACACTGCCGAGTTTATTGATTAAGCGCATTGATCAATTTGTGGCAACACATCCGGAGTACAAAAATAGAAGCCAATTTTTGACCAAAATCGCCACTGACAGGGTGTTTGCATAACGGTTTTTATCAAAGCTGCTCCCTCTCTCATACGACAACCGCACTTTCTACAACCACATGGCCCTTGAATTCATAACAAGGGCTCGTTTTATACCAAAAGTTGCCATAATTTGGCATAGTAGACAAAATGGTTGCTAATTTTGAGATCTACCATGCCTAGTAGACAAAATGGTTGCTAATATTTAAATTTATTAATAATTAGCAACCTTTTTTATTTAAAAAATCTTTAATAAACATAATCTTATGATGTTTAGTTAGTCCATTATGAGCAGCCAGATTTCTCTTAAGTTCACTAAATAAACCCTCCAAACGATTAGTCGTTTTTTCAATATTTAATTCAGCGTATTTTTCAAAGGTAAATAAATGATCCATATTCCGTAGCAAGCTTGCATAAGCACTACGAACGCCACGATGCTTATAAGGATATTTACCTTTTTCATCAGGCTTATCAGAACGCTCATTTAAGAATGTTTTATGTTTAAGATACCAATGATACAGATTTATATAAAACTCATTCT